>CAZKCD010000037.1:0-15780 GCA_964551235.1 uncultured Sphingomonas sp. | reverse complement strand
CCGATCTGCGCCGCGAAGGCGCTGCCCGAGCGGCCGGCGACCATGATCGCGGTCATCAGCGTGCCCAGTTCGCGCACCGTGATTCGGCCGATCAGGTTGATCGTGTAGACTTCGGCGCCGAACTGCTCGAGCTGGACGGCGCCCTGCTGGCCGATGACGATCCCGATGAGGAAGCTCATCAGCCCGATGATGCCCAGCGCGCGGACCCCGACCAGGTCGAACCGCTGGACGACCGCGTTCAGCCGGAAGCGCTTCGCGGGCCGCTTGGCGATATTGTAGAAACCGATCAGCGTGGCGCCGAAGAAGGCGACCAGGCCCTTGAGCGTGCGGCCCGTCTCCTCGACCCATTCGCCGATCTCGCGCACCACCGCGACCGGGCCGCCCGGCTCGTCCGGCACGACGCGGGCCGGCTGGTCGGCCTTGGCGACCTGGTCGAGCAACGATTTCATGCTGGCATTGGCGCCGGTCACCGTGGCCCCGCGGTCGCGGGTGGCGCGGTAGATCAGCCAGGCGCCGACCGTGTCCATCCGCTCGACGCCGCTCAGGTCGATGGTCATGCCGTCGGGCATGTCGGCGATTTCGCGGTCGGTGGTGGCGGCGCGCGAAATCGTCAACGCGCCGAGGCAGCGATAGACGTTGTCGCGATGGTCCTCGCCCCCGGATGCGATACTCGCCATGGCCGATGTGTGCGCGAATTCACCGCAGGCGGCAAGGCCCGCGCCAATCCGCCACTTTCCTGCCGAACTTTTCGTTCTATAGGTCGCGCCGATGGCCCATCCCGTGACCAGCCTGGACAGCCCGACCTTCGTCGCCGTCGGCGATTGCCCCGCAATCGTCTTCGGACTCGACACGCGCACCCGCGCCGACCGCCTCGCCGCCAAGGCGGGAATGGACACGGCCGGCGTCGCCCGGCCCGGGACCGCGGCGCTGCTGGCCGACCTCGACTATACGTGGGACCCCGCCTGGCTGAAGGCGATGAAGGCCCGGCCCGGCGCGGCGCTGATGCTCGGCGACCGCGCGGTCCTCGTCCATGTCGCGCCGCACCAGGACCCGGCGCCCGTCGCCGCGGCGATGGCGGGCAAGGCGCCGTTCGCCCTGGACGGCTACGAGAAGCTCGACGCCGCCACCGCCGAATTCAACAATCACGAGCTGCGCAAGCGCGAGCGGCCCTTCGTCCTCGCCCACGATCCCGCCGACCCCGAACCGGTCGAGCGCGCGGCCTATGACGCCAGCTACAAGGGCGTCACGGACGTGCTCACGCTCTATTTGTGGCGCCGGCTCGCCTTCCACCTGACGCGCTGGGCGGCGCGGGCGGGGATGACCCCCAACCAGATCACGCTGATCGGCGCGGCGCTGTGCGTCGCCACCTTCTTCCTGTTCATGAACGCGTGGTACTGGTCGGGCATGGTCGCCGGCTTCGGCTTCATGGTGCTCGATACCGTCGACGGGAAACTGGCGCGCTGCACCGGCCAGTCGAGCTGGTGGGGCAATATCTTCGACCATGGCATCGACCTCGTCCACCCGCCCTTCTGGTGGTGGGCCTGGGCGGAGGGTCTCAACCACCTCAACGACCCGTTCGAACGGGTCTACGAGGTGCTGATCGTCTCCTCGATCGTCGCCGGCTACGTCGTCCAGCGGGTGATCGAGGGCATCTTCATGCGCCGCTACGGGATGCACATCCACGTCTGGCGGCCGGTCGACAGCAAGTTCCGGCTGATCACCGCGCGGCGCAACCCGAACATGGTCATCCTGCTCGTCAGCCTGATCTTCCGGCGGCCCGACATCGGGCTGGAACTGGTCGCCTTGTGGACGATGATCAGCCTGATCTTCCACGCGGTGCGCCTGGCGCAGGCCAATGCCCGCGCCGATCGCGGCGCCACGCTCGCCAGCTGGCTGGCGTGACCCGCTACCAGGCGCTGGTGCTGGCGGGCGTCCGTCCCGGCGGCGATTCCTTCGCCGACGCGCACGGCGTCCCGGCCAAGGCGCTGATCCCCGTCGCCGGCGTGCCGATGATCCGGCGCCCGGTGCGCGCCTTGCTCGCCAGTGAGGCGATCGGCGCGGTCACCATCCTCACCCAGCGGCCCGAACTGATCGCGCCCGCGCTCGATGCCGATCCGCGCATCGCCTATGCGCCCAGCGGCGCGACCATCGCCGCGACGCTCGACGCCATCCTCGCCGATCCGGCGACCCGCTTTCCCTTGCTTGTCACTACCGCCGACCATGCGCTGCTGACCCCGGCGATGATTGCCCAGTTCATCGCCGACGCGGCCGGCGCCGACCTTGCCATCGGCCTGGTCGAGCGCGCGCCCCTGATGGCGCGCCTGCCGGACACCAAGCGGACGTGGATCGCGATGAAGGGCGGGGCCTATTCGGGCGCCAACCTGTTCGCCTTCGGCTCGGCCCGCGCCGCGCGCGCCGTCGCGCTGTGGCGGGAGGTCGAACAGGACCGCAAGAAGGGCTGGAAACTGCTCGCCGCTTTGGGCCTGCCGGGCCTGCTCGGGATCGTCCGGCTGCGCACGTTGCCGCAGGTGCTCGAGGCCATGGGTCGCAGGCTCGGCCTGACCATTCGCGCGGTCGAGATGGCCGATCCCGTCGCCGCGGTCGATGTCGACAAGCCCGCCGACCTCGTCCTTGCCGAACGCCTGCTGGAAGAGCGCGCATGATCGATCTCGCCATTTACGACATGGACCGCACGGTCACCCGTCACGCGACGTGGACGCCCTTCCTGCTGCATTGCGCGGTGCGCCGGGCGCCGTGGCGGCTCGTCTTCCTGCCGATCGTGGTCGCCTCGATGCTGGCCTACGTCCTCAAGATCATCGACCGCGGCCGCCTGAAGGAAATCAACCACCGGCTGCTGCTGGGCGGGGTGACCGACCAGGCCGCGCTTGCGCCCCTGGTCGACAGTTTCGCGGCGAAGACGCTGGCGAACAACGTTCGCCCCGGCGCGCGCGCCGCCATCGCCCGCGACAAGGCGGAGGGCCGCCGCGTCGTCATGGCCACCGCCAGCTACCGCTTCTACGCCCGCGCCATCGCCGAGCGGCTGGGCTTCGACGACTGCATCGGCACCAACCACGTCCTCGGCCTCGACCAGCAGGTCCATGCCAAGATCGACGGCGCGAACTGCTACGGCCCCGTCAAGCTGCAGATGATCGAGGCATGGCTCCAGCGCGAAGGCCTGACCCGCGCCCACGTCCGCTTCTACTCCGACCACGCCAGCGACGCCCCCGTGTTCGAATGGGCCGACGAGGCGGTGGCGGTAAACCCCCACGACCGGCTGCTCGTACTCGCTGGGAAAAAGGGCTGGGCCGTCGAAGACTGGGGCTAAGCCACCCCCGTTGATCCCCCCACGGTCAGCGGTTATCCTCGCCCCATGGTGGCGTCCGGCGATTATTATGCGACCCTCGAGGTCCGCCCCGACGCCGACGACGCCGCGCTCCGCCGCGCCTATCGCGCGCAGATGCGCCTTCACCACCCCGACGTCAGCCATGCCGACGATGCCGCCGACCACTGCCACGCGATCAACGAGGCCTATGCCTGCCTGCGCGACCCGGTGAAGCGCGCCGCCTACGACGCGCGGCGCCGCGCCAACGCCCGCGCCGGCGTGACCGCGCGCCGCCCGCCGACCTACGCCTTCCGCCCCGGCTGGGGCGCCCAGTATGCGGAACGCAGCGCCGACGCCTCGGCGGTGCACAGCAAGGGCTGGAAGGCGGCCAGCATCGGCGGCGCGATCGTCGTGACGATCATCACCTTCGCCATCACCTCGGCGGTCGATCGCCGCATGCGGCAGGATGCGCAGGCGGTGGTCGTGACCCTGAAGGCCGACCGCCCGCCCGCGAACTAGAGGCTCAGATCGCGTCGAGCGCGTTGGCGAAATCGGCGATCAGGTCCTCGGCCTTTTCCACCCCGATCGAAATGCGCACGAGGTTGTCGCTGATGCCCAGGGCGTCGCGGCGCTCCTGCGGGACGCTCAGATGCGTCATCGCCGCCGGCGCGCTCGCCAGCGTCTCGGTGCCGCCGAGGCTGACCGCCAGCTTGGCAATCTTCAGCGCGTCGAGGAAGCGGAACGCCTCGGCCTCGCCGCCCTTGAGGTAAAGCGAGAAGGTCGATCCCGCGCCCAGACAATGACGGTCGTAGATGTCGCGCTGGCTGGTGCCGGGCTCGAGGAAGCCGAGGTAGCCGACCTTCTCGACCTTCGGGTGATCCTTCAGGAAGGCGCAGACCTTCGCCGCATTCTCGCCCGCGCGGCTCATGCGCAATTCCAGCGTTTCGAGGCTGCGCATCAGCATCCACGCGGTGTTGGGGTCGCAGATGCCGCCCATCGGGTTGCGGATCAGCCGCACCTTGTCGAGCACCGCCTTGCTGCCGACCAGCGCGCCGGCGACGAGGTCGCTGTGCCCGCCGACATATTTGGTCAGCGAATAGACCGACACGTCCGCGCCCTGGTCCAGCGGCCGCGCCCACAGCGGGCCGAGGAAGGTGTTGTCGATCGCGATCGGCGGAAGCTCCCCGCCGCCAAACGCCGCGCCGCGGGCGGCATGCACCGCCTCGACGTCGACCAGCGCGTTGGTCGGGTTGGCCGGACTTTCGAGGTAGATCATCGCCACCTTGCCGCCCTTTTCGGCGGCCATCGCCTTGGCCTTGGCCATCACCGCGTCCAGCTCGTCGCGCGACGCGCCGGCCGGGAAGTCGACATAGCGCACGCCGAACCGCGCCATGATCTTGTCGATCACGCTCTCGGTCGCTGCGTAGAGCGGGCCCGAATGGACGATCACGTCATTCTGGTTGGCCAGCGCCAGCACCAGCGTCGTGATCGCCGTCATGCCGCTGGAGAAGGATAGGGCGGCCTCGGCATCTTCCCACACCGCCAGCCGGTCCTCGAGGATTTCCTGGTTCGGCCCGTTGAAGCGCGAATAGACGAGGCCCTCGGCCTTGCCGCTGCCGTCGCTCTTGCCGGTGATGCCCTCGAAGAAGCGCTTCCCGTCGGCCGCGGTCTCGAAAACGTAGGTCGAAGTCAGGAAGATCGGCGCCTTCAGGCTGCCTTCGGACAGGGCCGGGTCGAAGCCGTGGCCCATCATCAGCGTCGCCGCGTCGAGCTTGTGGTTGCCGATGTAGCGCGCCGGATTCTTCGGCTTGCGCGATTGCGACGGGGTATCGGTCATGTGTCAGGTCCTCGAACCGGTCGCCCCCAGGAAGGCGGGAGCAAGGGGGCGAGGGAGCCGGGGCGCTTCACCGTCCTAACCTCCGCAGGACGCACTTCCACTCGGCTCGCCGTTGCCGGCGCGATTAGCTGCCCGCGCCGACGATTTCAACCGAGCGCGGCGATGGCCCACACCACCCCGATCATCAGCGGCACGCCCAGAATGTCGAGAATAAGCCCCGCCTTCAGCATGCGCGGCAGCGCGATATGCCCGCTTGCCCAGGCGATGGCGTTGGGCCCGGTGCCGCTCGGCAGCATGAAGCCCCAACTCGCCGCCCACGCCGCGGGCAGGGCCAGCAGGATCGGGTCGATGCCGGTCGCAGCGATGATCCCGGCGACGACCGGGATGACCGCGCTCGCCGCCGCCACGTTGGACGCGAATTCGGTGATCAGCACGACCAGTGCCACCAGCACCGCGGCCACCACCAGCGGATGCACCGCGCGCAGCGGCTGTAGGGCCGTGCCCAGCCAGTCGCCCAGCCCCGATGCGCCGATCCCGGCCGCCAGCGCCAGCCCGCCGCCGAACATCATGATGACGCCCCACGGCGCGCGGTCGGCCTCTTTCCAATTCAACAGCGCCCGCCCGCTGCCATCGGGAATGACGAACAGGGCCAGCGCCCCGGCAATCGCGATCGTCCCGTCGGTCAGCGAATCCTTGGGCAACAGGGGAGCGACGAAGGGCAAGGCGATCCACGCCGCCAGCACCAGCGCGATCACCGGCACCAGTCGCTTCTCGGCGGTCGACCACGGCCCTGCCTCGCCGATCGCGGCGATCGCCCGCTCCGGATCGAAATCGGTCGGCGCGACCTTCTGCACCTTCATCAGCACCCACCAGCACAAGGGGATGGCTAGGATCACCAAAGGGATTCCGAACATCGCCCAGTCGAGGAAGGTGATCTTCAGCCCGATCGCCTTGTCGATGATCCCGGCGGCAATGGCGTTGGTCGGCGATCCGACCAGCGTTCCCAGCCCGCCGATCGAGGCGGCGAAGGCGATGCCCATCATCAGCGCCCCGGCAAAGCCGTCGGTCTCGCCCTCCGCGATCCCGGCGGAGCGGATGATGGCGGCGGCGATCGGCACCATGATCAGCGCGGTCGCGGTATTGCTGACGATGGTCGAGATGAGCGCGGTCGCCGCCAGGAAGGCGAAGAGCATCGCCCCCGGCGTGTGCCCGCCGCGCCGGACGATCGCCAGCGCGAGACGCCGGTGCAACCCGACCCGCTCGATCGCCAGCGCGATCATCGCCCCGCCCAGCACCAGGAACAGGATCGGCGAATAATAAGCCGCGGCGGTCTCGCTCGCGCTCAGGATTCCGAACAGGGGAAAGGCCAGGAACGGCAGGAAGGCGGTGACCGTCAGCGGCAACGCCTGCGTCATCCACCACGTCGCCATCAGCACGACCAGCGCGCAGGTGTGCCACGCCGCCCCCGGCATCCCGCCCGGCGCGGGCAGCGCCAGCATCGCCGCGAACACCGCCAGCCCGCCCCAGAATCCCCAGCGTTCCGCGCTCATGCCTACCCCCTTGTCGCCGCCTTCATGCCAAAGGCGCGGGGGCTCGGCCAGCCCGCCCGCGCGCTTGACGCCCGGCGGGACGCTTCCCACCTCGTCGGCGGGCAAGGGGGGGAATGACGATGACGATCGCGCTGCTGGTCCTGGTGCTGCTGATGCGCTTCGGGCCGGATACGGACGGGGTCCGCGCGCTGCGCCGCATGCTCGTCGAACGGCCGGTGGCCCTTGCCCTCACGCTCGACCGAAAGACGCTCGTCGCCGGCCTCATCATGGCACTCCTCCTCCTCGGCGGCGGCGAGCTGCTGATCCTGTTCGGCCCGGAATTTCTCGCCTGGTACGCCACCAACCTCGCGATTTACGCCGATGCGTTGGCCATCTCGGCCCTCCTCGCCGTCCGCACGCGCCTGCGGCACGTCGCCGTCCAGATCCGCTCGTCGCTGGCGTCGGTCTGGCGGGTCGTGACGCTGCGCGGCCGCCGCCCGCGCGCTATTCGCCCACCGAAAACGACGCGGCGTGCGCCGTCCGGCAACGACAATGATTCCGACGGGGGACGGGTGCTCGCCGTCGCCTAGGCGGGCAGGCCGATCGCGCTCAGCTGCCGCCCGTAGGTCGCCTCGCCGCGATGCGTCGCGCGGCGGAAGGAATAGAATCGGTCGGCATCGGCGTAAGTGTCCAGCCCCAGCGCCTCGACGCTGCGCACCCCCGCCGCCGCCAGCCGCGCGACGACATAGGCTTCCAGGTCGAAATGCGGCTTGCCCGCCGGCCCGTCGACGAAGAAACGCTCGTTGGCCCCGTCGTCCCGCATCAGCGTCTCGGCGAAGCCATGGTCCACCTCGTAGCTTTTCTGGGCGATGCACGGCCCGACCGCCGCCGCGATCCGCTCGACCCGCGCGCCCAGCGCCAGCATCGCCGCGATCGTCCGGTCGGTGACCCCGCCCACCGCGCCGCGCCACCCGGCATGCGCGGCGCCGACCACGCCCGCCTCGACATCGGCCAGCAGCACCGGCGCGCAATCGGCGGTGACAACCGACAGCAGGATGCCCGGCCGGTCGGTGACCAGCGCGTCCGCCTCGGGTCGCGCGTCGTGGCTCCACGGGCCTGTGACGGCGACGCAGTCGGGCGAATGCACCTGGTAGGGCCCGACCAGCGCTGCGCCCGGCAGGACCGCCGCGGCCGCCCGTCGCCGGTTCTCCATCACCAGATCAGGCTCGTCACCGCTGCCCAGCCCGACGTTGAGGCTGGCGACCGCGCCCGTCGACACGCCGCCACGCCGTCCGAAGAAGCCGTGCGGGAAGGCGCGCAGCGCGCCCGCGCGAACGATTTCGATCCCGCTCACAGCTTCCGCCTCATCACGCGGTCGTCATCCTCGTGATTGCCGACCATGAACACATATTTCCCGACCTCCTCGAAGCCGTAACGCTCGTAGAAGCGCCGCGCGCGGTGATTGTCGACGAACACGCTCAGCTGCAGGTGGCCCGCACCGCGCCGCCGCGCTTCCTCCAGCACCCAGTCCATCAGCGCCGCCCCGACGCCCGTGCCGTGCCAATCGTGCAGCACGTAAAGGTGGTGAAGCTCCAGCGTGTCGTCGGGCGCATCGCCGGGCAGGTCGTTGGGCCCGATCTTGGCATAGCCCGCCAGCACTCCATCCTCTTCGGCCAGCCGGAAGGCGAAGGCCGGGTCGGCCAGCTCCGCCTCGAACGCGGCCGCCTCTTTCTGGCACAGGAAGGCGGCGAGGTCTTCTTCGGCATAGAGGTGGCCGAAGGTCGCGGCGAACGCTTCGCAGAACATCTTGCTCAGCATGGCCCCGTCGCCCGGCCGCCCGTCGCGGTAGGTCACGCTCATTCCAGCCCCGCCGGGATCGGCCAGCCGGGCGCGGCCAGCGCTATCACCTTGAACAGGGTCCCCATCGCCTGCTCGTCACACAGCCGCCGCCGCGCCGCCGCCAGTTCTTCGGTCCGCGCCGGGTTGCGCGCCGCCAGCGCCATCGCCCGCGCGCCGATGCCCAAAGTCTCCAGCCAGCTCCCCTGGCTCGCCAGCCGCGACGCCCTTGCGCCCGCCTCGCTCGCCGCGCGCGCCAGCGCCGCGAAATCGACATGCGCGGTCAAATCCTGCTCGCCGGGTCGCTCCAGCGGCAACGCATGCCGGTGTCCCGCCACCGCCTGCAACGTGTCGCCCGCCGCGTCCTCCTGACCGTGCCCGTAATCGATCACAATCGCGACCCCGCCCTTCGCGGCGAGGATCCGCGACACCGCTGCCACCGCCTCGTCGCGGGCGGGGGAGGTTTCGACCACCGTCCCGTCGCGGTCGAAGCAGAAATGCCCGCCGATCCAATCGACGTGCCGTTCCTTGCCGTCCACATGCTGCCGCACCGGCAGCGCATCGAAGAATTCCGACGCGACCAGCAGCAGCGGTCCGTCGCCCGCGGCCAAATCCTCGATCGAGTCATGATGCGCGCACCCCGGCACCGCCGCCGCCTGCGCCGCGCGCAGCACCGGGCTGGTCTCGACGAACTCGACGCGCGCCGGATCGCACCCCGCCGCGCGCATCACCCTGAGCGCGTCCGCCGCCAGCGTGCCGCGCCCCGGCCCCAGCTCGGCATAGCGCACGCCTGCCGGCCGCCCGGCGCGCGCCCACGCATCGGCCAGCGCCGCGCCGATCATCTCGCCGTACATCTGGCTGATTTCCGGCGCCGTCGTGAAATCGCCGCCCGCGCCCAATGGGTCGCGCGTCGCGTAATAATAATCGTTGCAGGCGGCCATCCAGGCCTCGACGGGCATCGGCCCCCCGGCCTTGATCCGCTCGGCCAGTGCCCGGGCAAGCGGCGTCATGTCAGGCGACGCTGGCGGTTCCCGCGGTCGGCTCGATCCGCGCGCGGCGGCCCTTGGCGGTCGCCATCAGGTACAGCCCGCCCAGGATCATCGGCACGCACAGCCACTGGCCCATGTGCAGCCCGGTCGTCCGCGCGAATTCGGTCAGCTGCGCGTCGGGCTCGCGGATGAATTCCACGCCGAAGCGGAACACGCCGTAGAAAAAGATGAACGCGCCGACCAGTTTGCCCGGCTCGTAGCGCGCCTTGGTCTTCCAGAACATCCACGCCAGGATCGCGAACAGCACCAGCCCCTCGAGGATCGCCTCGTAGAGCTGGCTCGGGTGCCGCGCCGGGCCGAGAACTTGCTGGCCGACCGGTCCTTCCATGAACCGCACCGCCCACGGCACGTTGGTCGGCGCGCCCCACAATTCCTGGTTCACGAAATTGGCCAGCCGCCCGAAGAACAGCCCGAAGGGCACGCAGCAGGCGACGTAATCGTGCAGCCGCAGCCACTGCAGCTTTTCCTTCCACGCCAGATAGAGGAGGCCGACCGACGTCCCGATCACCCCGCCGTGGAAGCTCATGCCCCCGTCCCACAGCTTCAGCACCGACAGCGGGTTCTGCAAATAATAGCCCGGGTTGTAGAAGACGACATAGCCCAGCCGCCCGCCCAGGATGATGCCCAGCGCCGCGTAGAAGACGAGGTCGTCGGCATGGCGCCGCGCCATCGGCGCGCCCGGCTGCGCGATCAGCTTGAGCAGATACCAGTAGCCGACGAAGATTCCCGCGAGATACGCGATCGAGTACCAGCGCAGCGCGAACGGCCCCACCTGCAACAGGATCGGGTCCAGCCCCAGGTCCGGAAATGCGATGCCTTGGCTCGTCGCTGCGGCAATCGTCAGGTCAAGCATACTCATGGGCTTCCCTCTTCGTTGACCGCCTCATAGGGTGGGCCGCGACAAAGGCAAAGGAGAGAAGATGCCCTCGCAGCTCGACCAGCAATATGAAGCCGTCCTCGCCGCCCTGACGGGCCCCGGCGGCCGGCTGGTCATCGAGCGCGACGAGCTTGGCCGCGCCTATGTCGGCAACTTCCCGGGCACGCTGCCGCTCTTCTTTAAGACCTTCGCGATGCTCAACGGCCCGACCGAGATGATTGTCGACGGCGCCATCCGCCTGACCTTCGCCGAAGCCGACGCATTGTCCGACCGCATCGCCCGCGGCCTCGTCGCACGCGGCATCGCCAAGGGCGACCGCGTCGCCATCGCCATGCGCAACTGCAGCGCGTGGATCCTTGCCTACATGGGCATCGCCAAGGCCGGCGGCGTCGCCACGCTCGTCAACGGCTGGTGGCGCGAGGCCGAGCTGACCCACGCCCTTGCCCTCACCGAACCGACTTTGGTCATCGCCGACGCGCCGCGCGCCGCGATGATCGGCGCGCTGGCCCGCCCATGGCCGGTCGAGGCGATCGACATCGGCGCCGCCCCCGACACCGCCTTCGCATCGATCATCGCCGCTGGCAACGAGGCCACCGCGCTCCCCGAGGTTACGCCCGAGGACGACGCCACGATCCTGTTCACCTCCGGCTCGACCGGCGATGCCAAGGGCGCGCTCTCGACCCACCGACAGGTGACCACCGCCACCTACACCTATGTCACCTCGCTGATGGTCCTGCGCGGCATCCTGGAGGCGAGCGGCAACCCGCCCGCGCACCCCTTACGCGCGCTCGTCTCGGTGCCCCTGTTCCACGTCACCGGCGAGGTGCCGGTGATGCTGACCAGCATGGTCATCGGCCGCACGCTCGTGCTGATGCCCAAGTGGGACGCGGGCGACGCACTGCGCCTTATCGAGCGGGAAAAGATCACCGCCTTCACCGGCGTGCCGACCATGGCGCTCGAAATCCTCAACCATCCCGACCGCGGCAATTACGATTTGTCGACGCTGGCCGACATCAACTCGGGCGGCGCGCCGCGCCCGGCCAGCCATGTCGAGCGGCAGGAACGCGACATGCCGGCAACCCGCTCGGTGCAGGGCTATGGCCTCACGGAAACCAACGCGGTGGGCTGCGGCATCTTCTGGAGCAACTATCGCGACAAGCCGACCTCCACCGGCCGCCCGCAGATCCCCTATGTCGAACTGGCCATTCTCGGCCCCGACGGCGCGCATTTGCCGGCCGGCGAGGTGGGCGAGATCGCGCTGCGCACCGCGGCCTCGATCAAGGGCTATTTCCGCAACCCCGAAGCGACCGCCGCCGCCTACACGGCCGACCATTATCTCAAGACCGGCGACGTCGGCTACGTCGATGCCGACGGCTATTTGTTCATCGTCGACCGGATGAAGGAAATCATCATCCGCGGCGGCGAGAACATCAGCGCCGCCGAGGTCGAGGCCGCGATCTACACCTGCGAAGGCATTGCCGAGGTCGCGGTGTTCGGAATTCCCGACGACCGGCTGGGCGAGGTGCCGATGGCGATCGTCCACCGCCGCGAAGGCGCGACCATTACCGAGGACGAATTGCGCGCCTTCCTCGCGCCGCGCCTCGCCGCCTTCAAGATCCCCGCGACCTTCCTGTTCGTGCCCGATCCGCTGCCGCGCCTCGGCACCGGCAAGATCGACCGCGTCGCGCTCAAGGACCAGTACGCCCGCTGATGCGGATCGACCGCCGAACCCTGCTCGTCGCCGGCGGGGCCGGGGTCGGGCTCGTCGTCGCGTTCCTCGCCTGGCCGCGCGCGCCGGGCAGCGTGCTCGGCGCGGGCAAGGGGGAAACGGCGTTCGGCCATTACCTCAAGGTCGCCACCGACGGCCGCGTAATCGTCGCCATCCCGCAGGCGGAGACGGGGCAGGGTATCTGGACCGGCCTTGCGCAGGTCGCCGCCGACGCGCTCGGCGCGGCGTGGGACCAGGTCGCGGTCGAGCCCGCGCCGCCCGGCGCGGCCTATGCCAATGACCTGCTAGGCCGGCGCGCCACCGCCGCGGCCACCTCGATCCGCGCGCTCGAGCCCGCGCTGCGCGAGGCGGGCGAGGTCGCGCGCGGCCTGCTGGTCCGCGTCGCCGCCGCGCGCTGGGGGGTCGATCCGTCGGCCTGCCGCGTCGCCAGCGGCGTGGTTCGCCACGAAAACCGCGTCCTCGGCTTCGGGGAGTTGGCGGTCGATGCGTCCAGGCTCGCGCCGGGCAAGGTCGAAGGCGCGCTCGACACGCGCCTCCTCGGCACGCCCGTGCCCCGGCTCGACGCGCCCGCCAAGGTGGACGGGTCGCTGCGCTTCGCCGCCGACGTGCGCCTGCCCGGCCTCGTCTACGCCTCGGCCCGCTACGCCCCGCCGCGCGGACGGATCGTCGGTTTCGACCGCGACGCCGCCAAGGCGGTGAAGGGGGTCGAGCGGATCATCGCCACCGACGGCTGGGTCGCGGCGATCGCGTCCAGTTGGTGGACTGCCGAACAGGCGATGCGCGCCGCCGCGCCGCGTTACCAAGGCCCGGCCTCCAGCCTCGCCGACGTCATGGCGGCACTCGACGCCGCCCTCGACGCCGGCGACTTCACCCGCCTCGCCGAACAGGGCGACTTCACCGACGCGGTCGGCGATGCCCACGCCTTCGCCGCGACCTACCGCATCGCCCCCGCGCTGCACGAGGGGCTGGAGCCGCTGACCGCGACCGCCCGCTTCGCCAATGGGCGGCTGGAAGTGTGGGCGCCGGTGCAGGCCTATGATTCCGCGCTCGCCATGGCCGCCGCCGCCGCCGGCCTCGATGCCGGCGAGGTCACGCTCTACCCGATGCCGGTCGGCGATCCCTCGGGCCGCGCGCTCGAACCCGACGCCATCCCCCTCGCGGTCCGGCTGGCGAAGGACCATGGCAAGCCGGTTCAGCTGGTCGTCCCGCCGTCGGAAAGCATCAACCGCGACCGGCCCCGCCCGCCACTCGTCGCGCGGATGGCGGCGATGCCCGCGCCCGACGGCACGCTGGCGGGGTGGAGCGCCAAGTTCGCCACCGCGCCCGGCCTCGGCGCGTCGCTGGCGCGGCTGGACGGGAAGGGGGGCAAGGGCGATCTCGACCTCGACGGCGCGGCCCCGCCTTACGGCATCCCGTCGCTGCGCATCGACGCGGTCGCCGCCGACCTGCCGATCGACTGCGGCTATTATCGCGGCGGCAGCGCGGCGCTTACCACCTTCGCCACCGAAAGCTTCATCGACGAACTGGCGCGGCGGCTGGGGCGCGAGCCCTTCGCCTTCCGCATGGCGATGCTCAGCGGCAACCCGCGCCTCGCCGCGGTGCTCAGCGACGTCACCACCCGCGCCGGCTGGGACGGCGGCGTGCCGGGCAGCCGCATGGGGCTGGCCTGCGCCTCGGCCTTCGGCTCGCACATCGCGCTGGTCGCGACCGCCGGCCTCGACAATGGCCGCATCGCGGTCGAGCGTCTGGTCGCGACGGTCGATTGCGGCCGCGTCGTCAATCCCGGCCTCGTCCGCCAGCAGGTCGAAGGCTCGCTCCTCCAGGCGCTGGCGCTCGCGACCATGGCCGCGCCCGAATTCGTCGCCGGCATGCCGGTCGCCCGGTCGCTTTCCGCCGCCGGCGCTCGTCCGGTCGCCCAAGTGCCCGAAATCACGATCAAAATCATGGACTCGAAAGAGCCGGCGGGCGGCGTCAGCGGGCTCGGCCATCTGGTGCTCGCAGTGTGTACGGCCAACGCCATCGCGGCCGGCACCGGACAACGCTTGCGCAATTGCCCGTTCGACCCCAATGGCGCCTGATGGACAAGCCGACCGGCCATCCCCCGACTCCGCCGCCGAAGGTCGGCGTGCTGCTGATCAACCTCGGCACCCCGGACTCGCCCGAGCCCAAGGCGGTGCGCCGCTACCTCAGCCAGTTCCTTTCCGACCGCCGCGTGGTCGAAATCCCGCCCATCCTGTGGCAGCCGATCCTGCAGGGCATCATCCTCAACACCCGGCCCAAGAAGAGCGCCCACGCCTACGCGCAGGTGTGGACCGAGGAAGGCTCCCCGCTCGCCGCCATCACCGCGCGGCAGGCGATCAAGCTCCAGCAGCGCCTCGGCGAGAGCGTGCTGGTCGACTGGGCGATGCGCTACGGCAACCCGGCGATCGATCATGCGCTCGACCGGATGATGGCAGCCGGGGCGATGCGCATCCTGCTTGCCCCGCTCTACCCGCAATATTGCGCGGCGACGACCGCGACGGCCAACGACTTCGCCTTCGCCCACCTCGCCAAGCTGCGGCTCCAGCCCGCGATCCGCACGCTGCCGCCCTACCATGACGACGCGAATTACATCGCCGCGCTGAAGGCCGACCTCGACCGCCAGCTCGCTGGCCTCGATTTCGTCCCCGACCGAATCCTCTTGAGCTTCCACGGCATGCCAGAGCGGACCCTGTTCCTCGGTGACCCCTATCACTGCCAGTGCCGCAAGACCGCGCGCCTTCTGGGCGAGGCGATGGGCAAACCCGTCGACGTCGCTTTCCAGTCGCAGTTCGGCGGCGCCAAGTGGCTCGAACCCTCGACCGAAAGCGTGCTTCAGGCCTATCCGGGCCAAGGGGTCACCAAGGTCGCCATCGCCGCCCCCGGCTTTTCCGCCGACTGCCTCGAAACGGTCGAGGAACTCGGCATCCGCGGGCGCGAGGATTTCCTCGCCGCGGGCGGCACGCATTTTGCGCGGCTCGACTGCCTCAACGATGGCGACGAAGGGATGGCGATGCTCGACGCGCTGGTGCGCCGCGAACTTGCGGGATGGTGGCCCACCGCCTAACCCTTGTTGCAAACACAACAGGGGAGAGTGAGTCATGGCGCGAGTGGCGATCGTTACCGGCGGGACGCGTGGGATCGGCGAGGCGATCAGCGTCGCGCTCAAGGACATGGGCATGAAGGTCGCCGCCAACTACGCCGGCAACGACGAACGCGCCCGCGAATTCACCGAGCGGACCGGGATTCCCGCCTACAAGTGGGACGTCGCCGACCATGAGGCGTGCATGGAGGGCGTGAAGAAGGTCGAGGCCGATCTCGGCCCGGTTGACGTCCTCGTCAACAACGCCGGCATCACCCGCGACACGACCATGAAGCGCATGACGCATGACAAGTGGCAGGCGGTAATGGACACCAACCTCGGCGGTTGCTTCAACATGGCCAAGGCGGTCTTCGACGGCATGTGCGAGCGCGGCTACGGCCGGATCGTCAACATCGGCTCGATCAACGGCCAGGCCGGCCAGTATGGCCAGGTCAACTATGCCGCCGCCAAGTCGGGCATCCACGGCTTCACCAAGGCGCT
>CAZKCD010000036.1:0-16064 GCA_964551235.1 uncultured Sphingomonas sp. | reverse complement strand
CGCCGTTTCGGTTCAAGGCGAGCGGATGGGTAGGGCCCGCGGTCGTCGCCCTGACCTACGAAGGGCTGAGCTGGTTCACCGGAGCCAGCGTGATGCTTGGCACGCTGCCGCCGGTAGACGTGCTTCTCGTTCTCGCGCTCTACAGCCTAGGCGCGCACGGGATCATGACGCTCAATGATTTCAAGGCGGTCAAGGGCGATAAGGCAACCGGGCTGCGCTCTCTTCCGGTGACGCTCGGGGTCGAGCGGGCGGCCGTTCTCGCGTGCATTGTCATGGCCTTGCCCCAGATCGCGGTGATCGCCCTTCTCACCGCGCGGGGACTGATGATTTCCGGAGCCACCGTCACCGCGGTCCTCGTCGCGCAGCTGTCGCTGATGCCGAAGCTGCTGCGTGATCCAGCGCGCTTTGCGCCGTGGTACAGCGCCACCGGCGTTTCGCTTTACGTGCTCGGTATGCTTGCGGCCGCCCTTGGCCTCGGGGGGCATTGGTGAGCGCGTCGGGTCTCGGATGGACCGCGATTGCCCGGCTTGGGTCGGTGCAGGCCGCCTTGGGCGCGATGACGATGCTCGCGACGTCACTGCTCAATCGCCTGATGGTGGTCGAATATGGCCTTGCTGCCGCAATCCCCGCCGGTCTCGTCGCCTGGCACTATGCCGTCCAGCTGTCGCGGCCCGTCTGGGGACACGGCTCCGACAAGGGTGCGCGTCGCACGCCGTGGATCCTGGGCGGGATGGGGATGCTCGGACTTGGGGCCCTGCTTGCCTTATATGCCGTGATCTTGCTCGACTCGCAGCGGGTGACGGCGATCGCGCTCGCGATCATTGCCTTTTCGATGATCGGTGCCGGGGTCGGCGCGGCGGGCACATCGGTGCTGGCGATGCTGGCGTCGGGCGTCCGGCCGGAACGCCGGGCGGCGGCGGCGGCCACGACGTGGATCATGATGGTCGCCGGGATCGTCATCGCGGCGGGCTGCGCCGGCGCGTTGCTCGATCCCTTCACTCCCCAGCGGCTTGCGGTTGTCGCCGGAGGGATTGTCGGACTGGCGATTCTTGTGAGCCTTCTCGCGATGCACGGTGTGGAAGCAGGTATGCCGCGATCGACGCTGTCGGCGGACGAAACGGTGCCCGACTTCCGTTCGGCGCTGCGCGAAATCCTCGGTGAGACCGAGGCGCGCCGTTTCACCATTTTCATCTTCGTCTCCATGCTTGCGTACAGCATGCAGGACCTGATCCTCGAACCCTTTGCCGGCCTGCTCTTTGCGTTCACGCCGGGACAGTCGACGAGCCTCTCGGGACTTCAGCACAGTGGGGTTCTCGTCGGGATGATCGTCAGCGGGATCGGCGGGAGCGCGTTTGCGGGTCGCCTGCCGGGGGAACTCCGTACGTGGATCGTTGTCGGATGCGTGGGCTCCGCCATGGCGCTCAGCGGCCTCGCGATCGCCGCGGTTGTCGGCCCGGGCTGGCCGCTTTCCGCCAATGTCGTGATGCTTGGCCTGTTCAACGGCCTCTTCGCCGTCGCGGCCATCGGCGCCATGATGGGCCTCGCCGGTGCTGGCCGAACGACCCGGGAAGGGGTGCGCATGGGCGTTTGGGGCGCGGCGCAGGCCATTGCGTTCGGCTCGGGTGGATTGATCGGCGCGCTCGGGGTCGATGCCGCGCGTCGCGCGATGCCAACCGACGGTGCCGCGTTCCAACTCGTCTTCGGCGCGGAAGCGGCCTTGTTCCTTGTGGCGGCCCTATTGGCCGTCCGCGCCGCGCGGCGACCCGCGTCCCTCCAGCCACGATGGGTGCAGGCATGAATGAGACAATCTACGATGCCGTGATTGTCGGCGGTGGTCCGGCGGGCGCGACGGCGGCATGGGATCTGGCGCGGGCAGGGCGCAACGTCCTGCTTCTGGATCGCGCGGGGCGCATCAAGCCCTGCGGCGGCGCCGTCCCGCCCCGCCTGATGGAAGAGTTCGAGGTGCCGCAGGACCTGCTGGTTGCCCGCGCCCGATCCGCGCGCATGATTGCACCGTCCGATCGCACCGTGGACATGCCGGTCGGCGACACCGGCTACGTCGGCATGGTGGATCGCGATGTGTTCGACGAATGGCTGCGCAATCGGGCCGCCGCCGCGGGTGCCGAACGTCGCACCGGGACCTTCGACCATCTCGAACGCGATGCCCGCGGAACGACCCTGGCCTATCGCGAGGAGCGGAACGGCGACATCCGTACGGTTCGCACGAAGCTCGTCGTCGGTGCCGACGGCGCCCGTTCGGCGGTCGGGCGCGAGAACATTCCCGGCGCCGATCGCGTCCCGTGCGTCTTCGCCTATCATGAAGTCATCCGCTCGCCCGAAACCAACGAGCAGGGCTTCGACGCTTCGCGCTGCGATGTGTTCTACCAAGGTAAACTGTCGCCGGATTTCTACGCTTGGGTTTTCCCCCACGGCGAAACGTCGAGCGTCGGGGTCGGCAGCGCGCATAAGGGCTTTTCGTTGCGCGGCGCGGTCGGGCAGATGCGCGGCGATCTGGGTCTTGCGGATTGCGAGACGGTTCGGCGTGAAGGCGCCCCGATCCCGCTCAAGCCGCTCAAGCGCTGGGACAATGGCCGTGACGTTATCCTGGCGGGCGATGCCGCCGGCATCGTCGCCCCCGCTTCCGGCGAGGGTATCTATTACGCGATGACCGGCGGCCGCCTCGTTGCCCGAGCGGCGGAGCGTTTCCTTGCCACCGGCGATCCCGCCATGCTGCGCGAGGCGCGCCGCGATTTCATGCGCGCCCACGGCCGCATCTTCTGGATCCTGCGGATGATGCAATATTTCTGGTATTCCAGCGACAAGCGTCGCGAACGCTTCGTGACCATGTGCGCCGACAAGGACGTGCAGGAGCTGACGTGGCAGGCCTACATGCACAAGAAGCTGGTCCGCGCGAAGCCGATGGCGCACCTGCGCATCTTCCTCAAGGATACCGCCCACCTGCTGGGATTGAGGCCTGTCGCTCGATGAATCGCGGCTGGGCGATTCCCATTCTGGTTGCGCTTGTACTGGCTTTCGGGGTGGCGCTGGTCGGAGGCACCATTACCGACCTGGGGCCATGGTACGAAGGGTTGACGAAACCGGAATGGACGCCGCCGCGCCCCGTCTTCCCGATCGCGTGGACCGTCATCTTTACCCTATGCGCCGTATCGGCTGTCACGGCGTGGCGCGCGGCCCCCGGTCCGAAACAGTCGGACATGGTCATCGGTCTGTTCGCGCTGAATGGCTTCCTCAATATCCTTTGGAGCTTGCTGTTCTTTCGGATGCAGCGCCCGGACTGGGCGCTCCTTGAGCTCGTCGTGCTATGGATCTCGATAGCGGTCCTGATCACGTATTGCGGCCGCCTCTCGCGTCTCGCCGGACTCCTGCTTCTTCCCTATCTCGCGTGGGTCACGCTTGCCGGCATGCTCAATTGGCAGGTCGTTCACCTCAACGGTCCGTTCGGCTGACAACTGGCGATGGAAGGACTTTTCGCCAGTGGGCACGGCGTCGATATCGTCCTGATCGTGTTGGCGCTGGAAGCGGCGTTTCTTATCGCTCGCCGCCGAAAGGCGATCGATGTCATTCTCATGCTCGCGCCCGCCGCGCTAATCCTGGTCGCGCTGCGCGTCGCGCTGACCGGCGGCGACTGGTGGATCATGGCGATCCTGCTCGCCGCGTCATTTCCCGTGCATATCGCGGACCTCAGGCGACGCGGTTTACCGCGCGCCTGAGGGGCCACGATCAGATCGCTGCCGGGGCGGATGCCTGGACCGGAGCCGGGGTCGCCGGCGCGGCGATGGTCTGCATCCACAGCGCGGGATAATCCTTCGCCATTTGCGCGCCGCCCATCGGCTTGTTCTGCCCTTGGTGGCAGGTCGCGCAATTGACCTTGAAGGGGTCGCCGCCCTCGCCCTTGCGATTGGCCGGGAACACCGGCGCCAGCGGGGTGATGTACTTGCTATTGATGTCCCGCACCATGCGGACCCCGTACCAGGCGGTCTGCCGCGGCGGATTACTCGTCGCCCATGACTGGAATGACTGCGCGTTGTGGCAATAGGTGCAATTCACCCCCAGCGCCTGCGAAACGTGCATCATCATCGCATAGCTATATTCGGCTTCCTTGGTACTCAGCCGGTTCTTGGGCGAGGGATGGGCCGTGGTGGACACGACGCGGATGTTGTCGTTCGGGTTGGTGCCGCCCATCAAATAGAGCGCCACTGCCGCATTGGGCAGCGATGAATAAGCCGCGTTCGACACCGGCGCATTCTGCCCATGCTTGTTTCCGGCGATGGTTCGCGGGTCGCTCGAAGGCAGGGACCAATATTCCTTGGGGATCGCATTGCCCCGGTGGCAGGTCCAGCAAGTGACGCCCGTCTGGCCGACGTGGTCGTTCCAGTTGGCGTTCACGTTGCGCGTCATCTGCAGCATCTGCCGCGCGACGACCTTCGTATACTTCTCGTCCGACGCCATGTTCGCCGGATTGTGGCAGTAATTGCAGCCTTCGCCCGGTGCGACCCACTGGGTAATGGCCGCCATGGTGTAGTTGAACTGCTCGTCGGAAACATCGCCCAGCACCTTGAGGTTCTGGTAAATGCTTCCGGCGCGCGGCCCGTCGGTTCCCGGCGGCGTGTAGGGTGGGGCAGGGACTTCCTCGGCGGCGGCCTTGGCCGATACCTTGATGGTGTCCATGCCCGTCCCGCGATAGCCGTTCTGGGCACTCGTCTTCGGCGCCAGTTCGCACGCTGTGAGCAGCGGGACGGTCACAGCCGTCACCGTGAGTAGGGTGATGCGCTTCATTGTCCGACGCTCCCCAGGCCGAGGGGGTCGGCGACCCCGGTGTTGGGATAGGAAGGCGCATAGCCATGCTGCTGCGCCCACAGGTACCAATTATCGACGACTGTCCCGGTCAGCAGAATCCCGATCCCGCCGGTCAACGTCGTCAGCACCGCGAACCACCATGCCCAGCGATGGATCGATTCCATCGTGGCGTTGAAGCCCATCGTCCAGCGCCAGAACAATGCTGCGCGTTCCGATGCCGTTCCGCGATCGGTGATCTGCTCGATCTCGCGCTCGCCGCCGTAGCGCCCGACCGCCAGGATCGTTGCGCCATGCATCGCGAACAGGAGCGTCGATCCATAAAGGAACGCGATCGAGAGGCAGTGGAACGGGTTGTAGAAGAGGTTGCCGTAGCGGATCGAGAAGGCCGCGGTCCAATCGAGGTGCGGGAAGATCCCGAACGGCACGCTCTCGGCCCAGCTGCCCATGAACATCGGGCGGATGAAGCCGATCACCAGGAACAGCCAGATCGCCGACAGGAACGCCCAGGCCACGTGGGTGCCCATGCCGAGCGCGCGGGCGCGGCGATAGGTGCGGACCCACCACAGAAGGACGGATGTCGTCAGGCAAAGGCCGGCCAATTGCCACCATCCGCCTTCGGCGAGCGGGACAAAGAATTTGAAGCCATGCTGCGGTCCGGGCGGCTCAAGCGCGAGCCACGGGAGCTGGCGGACGAACTGGATCGGGTCCCAGTTGACCGAGGCCAGCATGTTGAGCCCGACGATCTCGAACGCCACGAAGAAGAAGATGATCGAGGCGAGCCCCGTCCAGCCGAGATAGACCGGCCCGATCTGCGCCTGGCCGAGCCGCCCCATGAGGTGGCTGTAGGTGGTCGACGTGCCGCGCGGGTCGCTTCCGTCGCGCATTGGCACACCCATTTCCGGTGCGGCGCGAAGCTGAACCTGGGTGAAGATATTCTGGTAGGCCATGTCCTGTCTCCCCCTCACGACCAGATCGGCAGGTTAAGCCACCAGGTCCACCATTCGGGCCAGCCCTTGGTCCACAGCGGACCGCTGATGATGATGCAGACCGCGCTCCAGAAACCGGCGTTCAGCGCAAGCAGCAGGCCGAGGCGGTGGATGCCCAGCGTGCCGACCGAATAGCCGATGAGGTCGCGGAAGAAGGTGTCCTCATATTCCGGCGTCTTTACTTCCTCGCCCTTGGGCGGATTGACCGCCGACAGCACCAAGGCACCGTGCAGGGCCAGCGCCAGCGTCGTGGTGAAGAAGAACGACACCGCCAGCATGTGCGCCGGATTGTAGTGGAAGTGCAGATACTGGTAGCCGGTGTTGGACACCCAGTCGAGGTGACTGAAAATCCCGTAGGGGAAGCCGAAGTGCCAGCCGCCCAGCAGCACGGGCCGGATGACCACCAGCGAGAAATAGGCGAAAATGGCGAAGCCGAACGCGACCGGGACGTGGTAGCCCATTCCCAGCTTGCGGCAGATTTCCACTTCGCGCAGCGCCCAGGAAGTGAAGGCGATCAGGGCGCAGACCGTAATGACCTGCCAGAAACCGCCTTCCTTCAGCGGCGCCAGCGCCAGGCCGTATTTCAGGTCGGGCGGCGCGATCGAGATCAGCCACGGGTTCCAGGTCGGACCCTGCGATGCGGCATAGAAGAGGAGGGCGGTGCCGAGCGTCGCGAAAATCGCGGTGACGACCCCGAAGAACCCCACGTAGAAGGGGCCGACCCAAAAATCGAACAGGTCGCCGCCGATCAGCGTGCCGCCGCGCACGCGATATTTCCGCTCGAAGCTAAGGAGCGCCATAGCCGTTTCCTCCCCCGCCGCCGATGGGCGGGTTCATCGTGTCAACGTCGAACTTCGGAGGCGGCCACGACCGAAGCCACCTCTCGCACAGGCCGGTGACCCTTAGGTCGCCGGCGTTGCTGCCGGTGCTGGAGCGGGCGCCGCAACAGCGGATGTCGCCGCCGCATTGGGTCCGTCGAGCCAGTTGTAGGTATCCGTGCTCAGCAGGATGAAGTGAATGATGATCGCGAGCACGAACAGGAAAACGAACAGAGCGACGAGCGCCCTGCGCGGATCGAAAATAAGCCAGATTCTCCACATGGTCATTTATCCTTCTGCAAGGTGGAAGAAGGCCACGACGCGACCACCGGTCGATCGTGACGGTCCGTCCGTTAGAGCCACGGCCTCCAGGCCCACACAAGGATATGGGCGACCACTGCAACGGCCGTGAAGCCGAGGAAACTGCCCATGAACAGCTTGTGGAACTCCTTGGCCTCTTCCGGCGTGAGATAGGTCCTCAGGCCGAGCCGATCGTCGGGTTCACTCATTGCTCTGTCTCCAGTTCTGTCTGGTGTGCGAGAGGCGACAAACCTCCTCGGTTATCCGCGTGGTCGCCCACGAGGATGGCGTGGCCCGACGGGCGGGCGATGGCGTGACGCGCGATCATGCGCGCTGGCTTTCGAGAATGGCGTCGGCGAAGGCATCGGCCGTGACGCGGTCGCCGCCGGCGCGGCGCACCGCCTGCTCGGCTGCATCGCGAAGGCGCTTGGCGGCGGAAATGCGGATGAGGACGGGCTGCGCCTCGACCAGCGCATCGAGCTTGGCCTTCGCGTCCTCGTCCCACGCCAGCTCGCGGTGCGCGCATGCCGGCGTCGGGTCGGCCTTGTCCATCTGCGTGCCGAGCGGAAGGATGTAGAAGAGCGCGTCGAACAGCGCGTTGCACACTTCCTGTACCAAGTAAGTCGCGCCCGAATAGCCCATGAATGGCGTGCCGATATGTCGCCGGATCGCCGCGCCCGGGAAGCTCGCCGGAATGTAGATTCCGCGGCCGGCGGCCTCGGCCATGTACATTCGCTCGTTGTAGCTCCCGAACAGCACAAGCGGTGGATCGGCGTGGATCGCTGCGCGCACCGCCGCATTGTCCGGCTTCACCCCCGCGCTGCGCGAAAAGGCGAAGCGGCAGGGCAGGCCCAGTTCGTCTTCGAGGAAGTGGCGGATTCCGCGCGCGTAGGTCTCGTTGGCGACGATGCCGAAGCTGGCGGTCGCGAAGAAGTCCTGCGTGACGCTGCGCCACAAGTCCCACAGTGGCTTGATCGTGGTATGCTTCTCGCGCTCGATGAACGGCTCGGGATCGAGCCCCAGTTCATCGCCCAGCGCGCGGAGGAACTTGGTCGTGCTGTCCAGCCCGACCGGCGCCTGGAAATAGGGCCGGTCCATCAGCTCGCACAGGTTGCGCCCGAACTCGCGATAGAGGCACACGTTCGCCTGCGCATCGGCGAGGCGTCGGATGTCGGCCAAGTGGCTGCCGAGCGGGAAGACCATTCCCACTTCGGCGCCGATGCCCTCGATCAGCCGCCGGATTTCGGCGAGGTCGGAGGCCATGTTGAACATGCCGTAGGACGGGCCGATGATGTTGACGCGCGGCTTCTCGCCTTCCTTGAGCGCGCGCGGTGCCGGCACCGACTTCGGCCCGAATTCGGTCCACAGCCAGCTCATTGCGCGGTCGGCGCATTGCCACTGGTCCTCGTCGATCGTGCGCGGCAGGAAACGCTTGATGTTGGTCCCTTCGGGCGTCACCCCGCCACCGATCATCTCGGCGATCGATCCGGTGACGACCACGGCCGGAAGCTCGGGGTCGAGCGTCATCCACGCCCGCTTCATCGCGCCTTCGGTCCCGGTCTTGCCCAGCTCTTCCTCGCCAAGGCCCGTGACCACGATCGGCAGCTCGTGCGGCGGCAGTCCGTCGGTATAATGGAGGACCGATGTGACCGGCAGGTTCTCGCACCCGACCGGCCCGTCGATGATAACCTGCAGGCCCTTGACCGCGGTGAACACGTAGGTCGCGCCCCAATAACCGCCCGCGCGGTCGTGATCGAGGAGCAGCGTCATGACCCCACCGCCTCGGCTGCCTTGCGCGCTGCCTCGTTGAGCGCGGCATAGCGCTGCTTGAACTTGGGCCGGTCCTCGGGAACATCTTCCCAGATGCCCGCGCCATGATCGCGGCCGACACCCTCGAAGAAGGCGGTCATCTTGTCGAAGCGCGCCTTGTTGGCCATCGCCGCGTTGATCACGGTCGCCAGGCTTCCCGCGCCGGCGACCCCCATCAGCGGTCGCGCCGAAATGAGGTTGGTGAAATAAAGCGCAGGGATGGCCTGCTGCTTGGCATGCTGCACGACCGGGGTGGTGCCGATCGCCAGATCGGGTCGGTAGGCGTCGACCGCCTCCTTGTCCTGCTCCAGGCTGGCGCGATAATTCACGCGCACGCCCTTCGCCTCCAGCCATTCGCGGTCCGGATCGGACCAGCGGGTGCGCGGGCAGGCCGTCCCGACGTAGGGTACGTCGGCGCCGCTCTCGATCAGCAGCCGCGCCACGAGCAATTCGCTGCCCTCGTAGCCGCTCACGGTGATGCGTCCGTTGATCGGGTTCGCGGCGAGCGCCCCGCGGATCGCGCCGACAAACCGGTCCTTGGTCGCGTCGATCGTGGCCCGCGCGATCCCGCAAGTTTCGCCGACGGAATCCAGCCAGGCGGCCGTCCCGTCGGCGCCGACCGGTGCGGAGGGAAGCACGGGTCGGCCGGCAGCGTCGAACTCGCGAACGCTCGCCGTATAGAAGGGGTGGATGGCGGCCACGGCCGCGCAATCAAGCGCGGCATAGAGTTCACGCCATTCGCGGGTCGGCACGACCGGACCCGCCGCGAGTCCAAGTGGCTCGAGCATCTGGCCGATGCCGACGGGATCGGCGGGAAACATCTCGCCCAACAGGGTGATCGTGGGTCGGTCGGGGCGCGTCGCGGGCGCAGCCACCGGGCCCTGTTCGGCCTCCGATCGGGCGTAAGCCAGCATCGCTCCGGCCAGCACGTCCTTCGCTTCCGCGTGCGTCGGAATGCCGAACCCCGGCACGTCGATCCCGATGATCCGCACGCCGTTGATCTCGTTCTTAAGCAGGCGGAGGGGGACGCCGCTCGCGGTGGGGACACACAGGTTGGTGACGACAATCGCGTCGTACAGCGCCGGATCGGCCAGGCCCTCGACCGCTTCCTTGATGTCCTCGAACAACTTGCCGGTGACCAACGTCTCCGAATTGAACGGGACGTAACCGACCGTTCGTCGCGCCCCGTAGAAATGGGAGGTGAAGGTCAGGCCGTAAACGCAGCAGGCCGATCCCGACAGCACCGTCGCCGTGCGCTTCATCCGGAGCCCGACGCGCAGGCTTCCGAACGCCGGGCACATGCTTTGTGGCTGGTCGTGCGGGCCTTGCGGATAATCGGACGCATAGCGGTCCAGGATCTCGCTTTGGCCCGCCTTGCGCGCGGCATCGCGCATCGTGTCGGCACCCGCGTGACAACCGCCGGCCGCCGGCTCCGGAGCAAGGTCGATCCGGTCGGGCTGGCGATCCATGTCGGGTGCCATGTCGCTCACCGCTCACACCTCGTCATAGATGACCTCGAGCGATGGCTTGGGGGTAAAGGTGCCGCCACGCATGTCGGCCTGCGTCGCCGGCACCAGTTCGACGTTGCCGCCGGTTTCTTCGGGCGAGAACAGGCCGAGCAGTCCGTCCTGCTCCAGCGGCGTCGGCTGGCGGGGAGGGGCTTCGGCGACATTCAGCGCCAGTTCCTCGAACAGCGCGCTCCATTGCCCGCCGGGCTTGCCGATGATTTGGTAATTGGCGGACTTGCGCCGGATATCCTCGTCAGCCGGGATCGCGCACAGCACCGGAATGTCTACCGCCTCGGCGAAGGCGTGGGCCTCGCCCGTGCCGTCGTCCTTGTTGACGATCATTCCCGCGACGCCGACGTTGCCGCCCATCTTGCGAAAATATTCGACCGCCTTGCAGACGTTGTTCGCGACGTAGAGCGACTGCAGATCGTTCGATCCGACGACGATGACTTTCTGGCACATGTCGCGTGCGATCGGCAGGCCGAACCCGCCGCACACCACGTCGCCCAGGAAATCGAGCAGGACGTAGTCGAACCCCCACTCGTGGAAGCCCAGTTTTTCGAGCAGCTCGAAACCGTGGATGATCCCGCGCCCGCCGCAGCCGCGCCCGACTTCCGGGCCGCCCAGTTCCATTGCGAAGACGCCGTCGCGCTGGAAGCAGACGTCCTCGATCCCGACTTCCTCGCCCGCCAGCTTCTTTTTCGACGACGTTTCGATGATCGTCGGGCAACTCTTGCCGCCGAACAGCAGGCTGGTGGTGTCGCTTTTGGGATCGCAGCCGATCAGCAGCACGCGCTTGCCCTGCTGCGCCATCATGTAGCTGAGGTTGGACAAGGCGAAGCTCTTGCCGGATCCGCCCTTGCCGTAGATCGCGATGATCTGCGTGTCCTTCCTGGCCGGGCCGGTCGGCACCGGATCGGGCTCCATGCCGGCCTCGTCGCGCAAGCTTTGGATGTCGAGCATCGTCATGCGGCGTCTCTCCAGTCGAGGACCATCTTCAGGCAGGACGGATCGTTGAATGCCGCCGGATAGGCCGATGCGGCCTCGCTCGCCGGGGCGACGTCGGACACCAGCCCCGCCAGCGAGAGCGACCCGGTATCGGCCAGCGCGCGCGTGTTATCGAGGTCGGCGGGCGACCATTCGGCTGCGACCCGAAGCCGTGCCTCGCGCAGGAAGGCCGGCGCGAAATCGAAGCTAGGGCGCTGCGCGTAAAATCCCGCGAGCACGAGTTCGCCCTTTTTCGCCAGCCGGCCGATGCAGGCGTCGATGCCGCCCGCGTCGCCGCTGACGTCGTAGATGCTGCGATAATCGCGTCGGTCGTCGTCCCCGGGAGCAAAGACGTCATAGCCCGTGCCACCAGCACGGCGAGCCGGCTCGATTTCCCAGACGGTCGGGGCTGGCGCGCCGGTCGCCACGGTCAGCCGAGCCAGGAGCCGTCCGAGAACACCGTGCCCGACGATGAGGTCGGGCGGCTCACCGCCGTGCATGGCATGCAGCGCTGTCGCTGAGAGCGCCAGCAGCACGCCATCCTTGCCCAGCGACTCCGCGATCGGGAAGGCGCGAGCCGACGGGACGATCAACCGCTCTGCCGTTCCGCCGAAAAGACCGCGCGCGTCGCGGTAGCAGCTCGCACCGGGAACGAAGACCCAATCGCCGATCCTGGTGCGCGCCTCCGCGCCCGCGTCGACGATGCGACCGACCGACTCGTATCCCGGGACGAGCGGATAACCCATACCGGGGAAGGGGGGCATTTCGCCCGTCCACAGCAATTTCTCGGTACCGGCGCTGATGCCGCTCCAGTGGACGTCGACCAGCACATCGGACGGGCCGATTGCCGTCAGGGCCAGTTGGCGTAGCGCCAGCTGCCTCGGAGCCTCTAATATGACCGCAAGCGCGTCCATATTGCAGGTCCATCCCCTTTCCCCGAGGTCGACCCCGGTGTCCGCACCACCAAGGTGCGCTTATCCAATGTCACCTTAACCTAACGCGACAAAGTGTCAATCTAACTGGACTGTAAAGAATGTCAGGCTCGGGCGACGATCAGTCGGCAGATGATTGGCTGAGTGGTCGTTATTTCCTGCCACGAGGCGAAACCTGCAGCATCGACCATCGCCCCGATTTCCGCGCATCGCCGCGGGCGGCCTGATCGCATCGCCCAGAGATATAAGCCAAAATAGGCGTCGCCCATTCGCGCCGCGCCTTTCGTCCCCGCCATCGGTTCGGCGATCAGCAGCGTGCCGCCGCTCGGCAAAGCCGCGCGGATCTTGCGCAGCAGCGCCTGCGCCGGTGCATCGTCATGATCGTGCAAAATCCGCACGAGGCTAGCCGTACGATAGCCCGTCGGAACCGGATCGCGGAAGAAATCGCCCGGGTGCGACTCGACCCGGACGCGCGTCGCTGGCGCCATTCCATCGAGGACCGGTGGCAGGTCAAGCACGCCCACGCGCAGCCGCGGCGCCCGCTCGAGCACGGCCGCGGCGAACGCCCCATGGCCGCCGCCGATGTCGAGCAGTGAAGACAGCGAGGCAACATCAACAGCGTCGAGCACCTGTTGGGCGACCATCGCATGCGACTCGGCCATCAATTGGGAGTAGGTCGCGGCCTCGGGGTTTGTGGCGGAGTAGGCCCAGAAGGACGACAGCGCGGTCGCGGTCGAGCGATCGTCGCGGAGCAGGGCGAGCGGGTCGGCAAGGTCTTGGTACAGCAGCCCGTGGTGCCGGATCATCGCCACCGCGCCCGGGTTGCCCGCCAACGCCGCTCCTTGCTGCCCCAGCGTCCACTCGCCCGGCGCCACGGTCTCGACGAGATCGAGCGCGGCCGCGGCGTGCATGAGCCGAAGGGCGGCGTCTTTGGACAGGTCGGCCGTCGCCGCGATCGCCGGAAGGTCGGCCGTGTCGCGTGCCAGCTGGTCGAGAAGCCCGCTCTCGACGAACGCGCGCAAGACCTGTGAGTAGGTGAAGCCGGCGACGAGGTCGAAAAGACCCGCCGCGCGCCGCCGCGCGATTGGGCGGGTTAGCGGGAAGGCAGCCAGCCGTCGCTGTATCGCGGGATCGGACAGCTGCCGGTTCCGCCAGGCCAGCCAACGTCGCCTCAGGCTCATGCGCTTGCCTCCTCTGTCCAATTGCTTGGACACAAGCTAGAGTAAGGTCAATCGCCACGTGGGAGAACGGGGTGCAATCGCGAGTCGTGATCGTGGGTGCGGGAATGGGCGGGCTGGTCAGCGCCGCACTGCTCGCCGCGCGCGGCTGCGACGTCACGGTGATCGACAAGGAAACGCACGTCGGCGGCAAGGCGCGCCAAATTGCGGTGGACGGGAAATCCGTCGACGCCGGCCCGACCGTCTTCACCCTGCGCGACGTCTTCGACGGCATTTTCGATGAGTGCGGCGCGGTGCTCGATGCCGAGGTCGCGCTCCGCCGCGCCGGCGTCATTGCGCGCCATGCCTGGCAGGACGGCTCCCGTCTCGACCTCCACGCCGACCCGGCGGCCAGCGAGCAGGCGATCGGCGACTTCGCTGGCCCCCGGGCAGTCGCTGGATACCGCCGTTTCCGGGCCGAGTCGAAGCGGATCTACGACATCCTCGACAACAGCTTTCTGCGCGACACCAAGATGAACTGGCCGCTTCCCTTGATGTGGCGCATCGGGCTGCACCGCTTGGGCGACCTGCGCGCCATCCGTCCCTACGAAAGCATGTGGAAGGTTCTGGGCGAGCATTTCGACGACCCGCGCCTGCGCCAGCTTTATGGTCGATACGCCACCTATTGCGGTTCGTCCCCCTTCGCGACCCCGGCAACCCTGATGCTGATCGCCCATGTCGAGGCGCAAGGGGTCTGGCTGATCGATGGTGGCCTCAGCGCGCTTGCCCACGCGCTCCGCCGGCTCGGCGAACGTCACGGGGTGCGCTTCCGGCTCGGGACGGCGGTCACCGAGATCAAAGTCGAAAAGGGTCGCGCCCGCGCCGTCCTTCTCGCCAGTCGCGAGCGGATCGTCGCCGACGCGATCATCGTCAACGCCGATCCGGCTGCGCTCGCCGACGGCCATTTCGGCAGCGAGGCCCGCCGCGCCGTCCGCCCGATGAAGCCGCGCGCCCGCTCGCTCTCGGCCCTGGTATGGCTTGCGAATGCGCGCACGTCCGGGTTTCCGCTGGCGCGCCACAACGTCTTCTTCTCCGCTGATTATCCAAGAGAATTTGCCGACATCGCGCTCGGTACCCCACCGGGCGATCCCAGCGTCTACGTCTGCGCGCAGGACCGCGAGGCCGGCGCCGACCCGGCAGGGCGCGAGCGGTTCCAGATTATCGTCAACGCTCCCGCCAACGGCGACAACCACCCATATTCACCCGAGGAGACCGAACGATGCACCTTGGCCATGAGGCGCAGCCTCGCGCGCTGCGGGTTGGAGCTGGAGGACACGCCGCCGCATCACCTGCTGACGCCGAATTCGTTCGCGACCTTCTTACCGGGGACGGGCGGGGCGATCTATGGACGGGCCTCGCACGGCTGGGCGGCGTCCTTCCTCCGGCCCGGCGCGCGGACGCGGATCCCTGGGCTCTATTGCGCGGGTGGAAGTACCCACCCCGGGGCGGGGGTGCCGATGGCCGCCTTGTCCGGCAGGCTCGCCGCGGACGCGGCGTGGTCCGCCCTCGCTTCGACGCGCCGGTTGCATCCGGTGGCTATGCGTGGTGGTATGTCGATGCGATCAGCGACGACGGGCGGCATGGCCTGACGGTCATCGCCTTCCTCGGCAGCGTCTTTTCGCCTTATTACAAGAAATCCGGCCGCCACGACCCGCTCGACCATGCCTCGCTCAACGTCGCGCTCTATGGTCCGAAGGCGCGATGGACGATGACCGAGCGCCCGCACGGCGTGGTCCAGCAACATCGCGACGGCCTGCAACTCGGCCCAAGCACAGTTCGCTGGACGGGTGAGGCGCTCGAAATCGACATCGTCGAGCGCGACAAGAGGTTGGGCGTGCCGTGGCAGCGCCCGGTGCGCGGCCGCCTTCGCGTCTTCCCGGAGGCGCTCAACCCCACCGCCTTCGCGCTCGATCCGCAAGGCAGGCACTTCTGGCATTGCTTCGCGCCGCGCGCCCGGATTGAAGTGCTGATGGACGAGCCATCGCTACGCTGGTCGGGAAGCGCCTATTTCGACCACAATCGCGGGACGGAATCGCTCGAAGACGGCTTCCGAGTCTGGCATTGGTCGCGGGCGCATGGCCGCAGCGGATCGACCGTCTGCTACGAAGGTATCCGCCGCGACGGTTCGCCCTTCGCCAGCGCGCTGCGGTTCGATGCCGACGGCACCCCGCGGACCGCCGAATTGCCGATGGTCGCGCCACTGCCCAACACCTTGTGGCAGATGGAGCGACGCACCCGTGCCGATCGCGGCCATGCAAGCGTCATCCGGACGTGGGAGGACGCACCCTTCTACGCCCGCTCGACCCTTGCCTCGCGGCTCTATGGCGAACCCGTGGTGGCGGTACAGGAAAGCCTCGACCTCAACCGCTTCCGCTCACCGATCGTCCAACTCATGCTTTCCTACCGGATGCCGCGAAGCCGCACCTGATTGTTCCTTGTCGCGGCGGATTTCGCGGCTGACCGACCAATATTGCCAGATGCCGAAGCCGAGCGCGACGATGCCCGTGAAGACGATCTCGATCCATCCGAAATGCTCGCTCATCGCCGCACCCTTTCCTTGATCCGCGCGAACGCGCCGATGAGCGCAAGCACCGCCTCGGGATCTTCCTCATGCGCCAGGTGTCCAAGTCCTGGCAGCACCTCGACCCGCGCATCGTTCAGAAGTGTCACCGCCTCTCGCACCGATGCC
>CAZKCD010000035.1:0-16359 GCA_964551235.1 uncultured Sphingomonas sp. | reverse complement strand
TGGCCGTGCGCCGTATAGGGATCGAGCGCGACGTCGGTCAGCACGCCGACCTCGGGCACCGCGTCCTTGATCGCCCGGATCGCGCGGCAGATGAGGTTGTCGGCGTTGAGCGCTTCCTCCGCGCCGACGCTGCGCTTATCCCCCGGCGTATTCGGAAACAGCGCGACGCAGGGAATGCCGAGGTCGCGGGCCTCGCGCGCCTTGGCGGCCAATCGGTCGACGCTCCAGCGCGACACGCCGGGCAGGGTCGCGATCGGCTGTTCCTCGCCCGTCCCGTCGGCGATGAACAACGGCCAGATGAGATCGCTGGGATGCAGCCGGTGCTCGGCAAGCATCGAACGGATCCACGGGGCGGAGCGGCCGCGGCGCATGCGCATGGCGGGAAAGCTGGGCTGGGACATCGAAATCCTGCGTAGCGCAACCCGCCCACGGAAAGAAAGGCCATGCTCGCGCATTGGGGCGACATGAACAAACCCCTCCCCCGCCAGGCGATCCTGGTCGTCAACGCGATGAGCCGCCGCGGCGCCGATGTGTTCGACGACGCCAAGGCGAAGCTCGAGGCCGCCGGAATCGACCTCATCGACGCCGTCGCGGTGACCGAGCCCGAAAAGATGGATCGGACCGTCATCGACGCCGTTTCCCGCGCGCCGATGGTCATCGTCGGCGGAGGCGATGGCAGCCTGTCGTCCAACGTCGACCATTTCGTCGGCAAGGACACGGTGTTCGCGATCCTGCCGCTCGGCACCGCGAACAGCTTTTCCAAGACGCTCGGCCTCAACGCCGACCTCGACAGCGCGGTCGACGCCATCGCCAACGGCTATCGCCGCCGCATCGACCTCGGCGTCATCGACGGCGACTATTTCGTCAACGCCGCCGCGCTCGGCCTCAGCCCGATGATCGCCGACACGGTGCCGCACAACCTCAAGCGCTACCTCGGCATGGTCGGCTACCTCATCTGGGCAGTGCGCTGCGCCTTCCAGTTCCGCCCGTTCCGGATGCGCGTGACCACCGAGGACGGCGTCGTCCACAAGACGTGGGCGACCGAGGCGCGGATCGCCAACGGCACGCACCATGGCGGCGTCGAACTGGTCGAGGACCAGTCGCTCGACAGCGGCGAGATCGTCATCCAGGCGGTCACCGGCAAGAGCGTCTTCGGCCTCGCCTGGAGCTGGTTCGCGACCCTCTTCAAGCTGCGCCAGCGCACGCAGACCACGACCGAGTGGCGCGGCCAGAAGCTCTACCTCGAAACCCGCCCGCGCCAGAAGATCAGCATCGACGGCGAAATCGCGGCCAAGACCCCGGTCACGGTCGAAATCGCCGACGCCTGCATCGAAATCGCCGCCCCGCGCGACTAGGCCGCCGCCACGCGCGGTTCCGCCACCGCCATGCGCGCATTCTTCCACGTGCCGCGGCGGTAATAGGTGATCGCCAGAAGCAGGTTGAACAGGCTGGCGATCGGCAGGCTCAGCCACAGTGCGTCGGCGCCGATCCACTGCTGGCCGAGCCACGCCACGCCCAGCCGCACCGGCAACAGGCCAATCGCCAGGATCACCAGCGGGGCGATGACCGCGCCGTTGGCGCGCACCGTGCCGAACAGCACCATCGTCACCCCGAACAGCAGGTATCCCCACGTCCCCAACAGCTGGATGTGCGCGGCGATCGGCAGGGCCGGGCTGTCGGCGCCCAGGAACAGCGCCAGCACCGCGCGGTCGGCCAGTGCCAACAAAACGACCATGACCGCGGTGACCGCCAGCACGATGCGAATGCCCTCGCCGGTAACCTGGCCAACGCGCGCCCACTGGCCCGCGCCGATATTCTGCGCGACCATCGTCGAGACCGCCGCGCCGACCGCCATCGCCGGCATCTGGACATAGGTCCACAGCTGCAGCGCGACGCCGAAGGCCGCCGCCGTATCGACGCCCTGTCGGTTGACGAGGCCGAACATGGTGATGGCCGAGGCCGACACCGCGATCATCTGCAGCCCCATCGGCAACCCCTTCACGACGATCGTCGCCAGCAGCGCGCGGTCGGGCCACAGGTAGCGCCACTCGCGCCCGCGCAGCCGGAGCGGCAGGTCACGAAGATAGACGTAGGCGATGAGGCCGATCAGCGCGGTCCAGTTGGCGACCAGCGTCGCCATCGCCGATCCGGCAATCCCCATTTCGGGAAAGGGCCCGATGCCGAGGATGAAGAAGGGGTTGAGCCCACTGTCGAGCACCACCGACAGGCCCATGAAGAACAGGGGCGTCAGGCTGTCCCCGGTCCCGCGCATCGCCATCATCAGCATGGTCAGCAGCAGGGCCGCGGGCAGCCCGAGGAAGATCGTCTGGAGATAGTCGAGCGCCAGGCTCTGCACCTCGCCGGGCGTGCCGAGCAGACGCAGGATGTCGCTTGCGAAGGCATAGCCGACCACGCTCATCACCACCGCGACCAGCGCGAAGGCGCTGACCGCCGTGCCGGTCACCCGCCGCGCGCTGTCGAGGTCGCGGCGCCCGACGGCCTGGCCGATGAGGATGGTCGACGCCATGCCGAAACCGAACACGAACGCCAGCAGCAGGAACAGGACCGTGGTGGCGTTGCTGGTCGCGGCCAGCGCCTGTTCGCCCAGCAGCCGCCCGACCCAGATGGCGTTGATCGACCCGTTGAGCGATTGCAGCACCGAACTGCCCAGTGTCGGCAGCATGAACAACAGCAAGGTGCGGGTGATCGGCCCGCTCGTCAGGTCGACCGACCGCCCGCGCGGGCGCGGCTCGGGATCGCTCGGCCCCGGGTCCTTCATCGTGACGGTGGCATCCATATCGGCCTTGAATGCACGACCGGGACGATAAGCTCCACCCGCGTCAGGCGTAGACCGTGACCTCGACGCGCATCCCGTCCGGGTCCTTGAAAAAGGTCGCCTGCTCGGCCCCGAACGTCTGGACGTCGGGCACCTCGAAGCCCGCCTCGGCCATTGCCGCGCGGACCGCGTCGAGCGCCGACCGGTCGGGCGCGGTAAAGCCCAAATGGTTCAGCCCCGGCCCGCGCCGTTCATAGTCGCGCGTGCCCGCCTCGGCTTCCTTGAGGTCGATCGCGACCAACCCGTTGTACCAGACATGATCGCGCGTCTTCTCGAACCCGATCGCGCCCAGCATCGCGCTGTACCAGGGCAGGCTACGCTCCAGCGAGCGCACCAGCACCACCATGTGGTCGAGCTGCATCGGGCCTAGCCGAGCCGCTCCAGCGCGGCCTGCAGTCGTTCGGCCTCGGCCGCGCGCGCGTCATGGTCGGCGCGGGCCTTCTCGACCGCCTCGGGCTTGGCGCGTTCGGTGAAGTTGGGATTGCCGAGCCGTGCGGCCAGGCTGTCGCGTTCCTTGACCGCCACCTCGACCGCCTTGGCGAGGCGTGAACGCTCCGCGCCCAGGTCGATTGCGCCTACGAGCGGGAAGGCCAGGGTCACGCCACCCACCACAATCTGCGCCGACGAAGGCGGCACCGCGTTGGTCGCGACCGGCCCGTCGAGCTTGCCCATGCGCGCCAGGATCGGCTGGTTGTCGGCCAGCCGCTTGAGCATCGCCTCGTCGCCGCCGATCACGTGCGGGGTCAGCGCCGCGGTCCACGGCACGTTGAGCTCGGCCCGCATCGCGCGCACCGCCTCGATCACCGCGACCAGCCCGTCGATCTCGGCCTTCGCCGCGGCATCGACGCTCGCCTCCGGTGCCGGCCACTTGGCGGTGATCAGCGGGTAATCGTCGCGCGTGCCCGCGCCCATCGCCGCCCACAATTCTTCCGTGACGAACGGCATGAACGGGTGGAGCATGACGAGGATCTGGTCGAACGCCCACGCCGCGACCGCCTTGGTCTCCTCGTCCCACTGCCCCTTCACCAGCTCAACATACCAGTCGCAAAAGGTGCCCCAGGTGAAATGATAGATGGCGTCGGCCATCCCATCGAAGCGCAGCTCGTCGAACGCCTTGTCCAGCTTGCCCAGCGTCTCGACCACCTCGCCGATGATCCAGCGGTTAACCGGCTTGGTCGCGGCCGGCGCGGCGATGCTGGTCGAGGCGCCCACGCCATTGCCCTGCAGGAAACGCGCGGCATTCCACAGCTTGGTGGCGAAGTTGCGATAGCCCTCGACGCGCTTCTCATCGAGCTTGATGTCGCGGCCCTGGCTTTCCATCGCCGCCAGCGTGAAGCGCAGCGCGTCCGCGCCGTACTTGTCGATCAGGCCGAGCGGATCGACCACGTTGCCCTTCGACTTGGACATTTTCGCGCCCTTGTCGTCGCGCACCAGCCCGTGGAGGTACAGCGTCTTCCACGGCCGCTCCTTCATGAACTCGAAGCCCTGCATCGCCATGCGGGCATCCCAGAAGAAAATGATGTCGAAGCCGCTGATCAGCACGTCGTTGGGATAATGCCGCTCAAGGTCGTGCGTCTCGTCCGGCCAGCCGAGCGTCGCGAACGGCCACAACGCCGAGCTGAACCACGTGTCGAGCACGTCTTCGTCGCGCTTCAGCGCCACGCCCGCGCCCGCCTCGGCCTGCGCCTCTTCCTCGGTCTCCGCGACGTAGACCTTGCCGTCCGCGTCGTACCACGCCGGAATCCGATGGCCCCACCAAAGCTGACGGCTGACGCACCACGGCTGGATATTCTCCAGCCAGTTGAACCAGGTCTTCTTCCACGTCTCGGGCACGACCGCGATTTCGCCCGATCGCACCGCCTCGATCGCCGGCTTCGCCAGCGTCTCGGCGTCGACATACCATTGGTCGGTCAGCATCGGCTCGATGACCAGGCCGGAGCGGTCGCCGAACGGCTGCATGATCATCTTGTCCTCGACCTTGATCATCAGCCCGTCGGCGTCGATGTCGGCGACCACGGCCTTGCGCGCGTCGTAGCGGTCGAGGCCGCGATAGGCCTCGGGAACGAGGTTGAGCGCATCGACGTCCGCCGCGGTGAACGCCGCGCCCTCAGCATAGGCCCGCGCCTGCGCCGCCGCCTCCGCATAGGGCGCGCCGTCGGCTCGCATGTGCGCGGTGCCGTCCATCAGCCGGTACATCGGAATATTGTTGCGCTGCGCCACGCCATAGTCGTTGAGGTCGTGCGCGCCGGTGATCTTCACCGCTCCCGAGCCGAAATCGGGATCGGGATAATCGTCGGTGATGATCGGGATAAGGCGGCGATGCTCCTTCGGCCCGACCGGGATTTCGCAGAGCTTCCCGACGATCGGCGCATAGCGCGCGTCGTCCGGGTGCACCGCCACCGCGCCGTCGCCCAGCATCGTCTCGGGCCGGGTCGTGGCGATCGAGATGTAGTCTCGTTCCTCTTCGAAGACGACGTTCCCGTCCGCGTCACGCTCGACGTAGGTGTAGGTCTCGCCGCCCGCCAGCGGGTATTTGAAGTGCCACATGTGGCCGGCGACTTCGCGGTTCTCGACCTCCAAGTCCGAAATCGCGGTCTGGAACTTGGGGTCCCAGTTCACCAGGCGCTTGTCGCGGTAGAGCAACTTGCGCTTGTAGAGCTCGACGAACACCTTGAGCACGGCGCGGGAAAAACCCTCGTCCATGGTAAAGCGTTCGTTGGCCCAGTCGCAGCTCGCGCCCAGCCGGCGCAGCTGGCGGGTGATCTGGCCGCCGCTCTCTTCCTTCCACTCCCAGACCTTCGCCACGAACTCGTCGCGGGTGAAGTCGGTGCGCTTCGTCTGCTGGAGGTCGAGCTGGCGTTCGACCACCATCTGCGTCGCGATGCCGGCATGGTCGGTGCCGACCACCCAGAGCGCATCCTTGCCCTCCATCCGCGCGCGGCGAATGAGGATGTCCTGCAGCGTGTTGTCCAGCGCGTGGCCGATGTGCAGCGAGCCGGTGACGTTCGGCGGCGGCATGACGATCGTGTAGGGCACGGCGTCGCGCCGCTCGGGGCGGAACAGGCCGCCCTTTTCCCAATGGTCATACCAGCGGGCCTCGATCGGCCCTGGCTCGAAGGTTTTCGCCAGTTCGCTCATGCGCGGCGATTAGCCGTGCATGGTGCAACGCACAACCGTTGGGCGTTCCGGCGCGGCGTAAATCCGCGCCGTCGAACCTGTCGCGCAAACGCGCGCAGGCCGCCCGACCCTCGCCCTCTCTACGCGTTCGGTCGCGAACGCGCCGCGTTCGCTCACTTGGTCTCGGGCTTGAGCCAGCGATCCATCCATCCAAACACCTCGTCGTACCAGCGGATCGAGTTCTTCGGCTTCAGCACCCAGTGATTCTCGTCCGGGAAGACGATCAGCTTGGACGGAATGTTGCGCCGCTGGAGCGCGGTGAAGCTCGCCAGGCCCTGCGTATAGGGGATGCGGAAATCCTTCTCGCCGGTGATCACCAGCATCGGCGTCTTCCACTTGGCGACATGGTTGACCGGGTTCCAGCGCTCGTAGGCGGCCGGATCCTCGTAATAAGCCTTCTTGCCATGCTCCCACTCGGTGAACCACAGTTCCTCGGTCTCGTAGGCCATGGCGCGCTGGTCGAACACGCCGTCATGCTGGACGAGGCACTTGAACCGGTCGGGCCACTGCCCGGCGATCCAGTTCATCATGTAGCCGCCGTAGCTCGCGCCCAGCGCGCAGACCTTGTCGGCGTCGAGGCTCGGGTCGCTCGTGGTGGCGAAGGCCAGCCCCTTCTGCAGGTCTTCCAGCGGCCAGCCGCCCCAGTTGTTCTGGATCGAGTCGGTAAAGGCCTGCCCGTAGCCGGTGGAGCCGTGGAAATCGACGCTGACCACCGCATAGCCCGGCGCCGAGAAGAGACGCGGGTTCCAGCGGTAGGACCAGCCATTGCCGAAGCTGCCCTGCGGCCCGCCATGGACGACGAACGCCACCGGCAGCTTACCGGTCGCGCCCTGCGGCTTCAGCTTGAAGCCGTAGACGCGGTCGTTGTTGGCGCCGGTGAAGCTGTATTTCTCGAACGTCACCGGGTCGAGCTCGGCCAGCAGCGTGCGGTTGACCGCGGTCAGTTGCTGCGTGCGGCCGCGCGCGTCGACGCGGTACAGATCGTCGGGTGCCATCACGCTGTTCATCGTCGCGATGACGCTGCCGTCGGCCAGCGGCACGGCGTTATGATATTGGCCGTTCTGCGTCAGCCGGGTGACCCGGCCGGTCGCGACGTCGACCCGGAACAGCGGGTTTTCCATCGTATCGTTGGCGTCGACGATGATCGACTTGCCGTCGGGCGCCCAGGCGATCGACCCCGCCGAACGGTCCCAGCCCTGCGTCAGCGCGCGCACGTTGCCGGTCGCAAGGTCGCGCACCTTCAGCACCTGGCGGTCGGCCTCGTAGGTCGCACGCGCCATCGACAGCCACGCCAGTTTGGTCCCGTCGGGCGACAGCGTCGGCGCGGTGTCGGTGCCGTCATTGTCGGCGGTCAGGTTGATGGGCTCGGCCGATCCGTCGGCGGGCGCCGCGAAAATGTCGAGATTGGTCGACGTCGCTTCGATCCGGCCCGCCTCGCGCAGCGCGAAATAGACGGTCTTGCCGTCGTTCGACAGCGCGATTTCCTCGCCCCCGCCAAACGGCTTGGACGGCGTGTCGCCTTCCAGCCGCCCGGTGACGCGGGTGCCCGGCCCGGCCAGCTTCCCGTTCGCCACGGTGTAGCTGAAGATCCGGCTCTTCACGCCCGGCTCGGCCCACGTGTCCCAGTGACGCACGAACAGTTCGTTATATTCGCGCGCGCTGCCGCCCTCGGGGGCCGCGAAGGTGGTGGCGATGCAACCGATCTCGGGGCAGTCGCGCGTGTCGGCCCATACCACGACCCGGCTGCCGTCCTTGCTCACCTTGAAGCCCGAAATGTCGGCGCCGAAGTCGCTCATCACCGTGGGCTGGCCGCCCAGCGTCATGCGGTGCAACTGGTCGCGCTCCCCGACCGGCGCCAGGAACCAGACCGCCCCGTCGGCGCCGAACACCGCGTCGTGCGCCTTGGCCGGCAAGCCCGCGAGCGGCACCGGCGCGGAATTTCTCGCCTTGAGGTCGAGCAAATGGACGACGTTGTTGCGGCGGTTGGCGGCCAGGTCGGTCGTCGACAGGGTGAACAGCGCATGGCGGCCGTCGGGCGACACGCTGGGGCTGCCGAGGCGTCGCATCATGTGCATGTCGGTCGCCGTCATCGGACGGGCGTAGGCCGCGGTGGGGACGAGGGCGGAGGCCGCGACGCTGGCGGCGAGGATCATCAGGCGGGTCATGGCGCGGTTGCTAGCAAGCCGCGCAAGTCGACGCCAGCTTACAAAGGCTTGCCGGTGATCCGGCTGATCTCGCGCTTCACATGCTCGTCGACGATGCGCGGCAGGTTCTCGTCGAGCCACTGCTTGAGCGCGGGGCGGAGCATGTCCTTCAGCATGTCCTCGAGCGGATTGGCCGACGGCGCGGGCGGCGGCGCGGCGGCGGCGACGCTCGACAGTTCGGCCAGCCGCGCGCGGCTGTCATCGGCGACGCGCTCCTCGACCAGCGGCGGGCCGAGATCGACGATCGGCTCGGGGTCGGGTTCCGGCGTGTCAGGAGCACCGTCCATTACCTCGTCGAGCTCGAGCACGTCCTCGTCCGCGGGCGCCTCGGCCTGCGGCGGGATGGCGGCACGCAATTCCTTTTCCTCGGCGATCACGCGTTTGATCGACGCGAGAATGTCTTCCATCGAGGGCTCACGCGGGGTCTGCATGAACGCGCTATCGCCTATCGCGCCGGGTTTTGCGAGTCCTGCGGGCGCTCTTGCTCCGTTGCGGTGCTGGTTGCCACCGGCGCCGTCCGGCGCTCGCCCGACCAGTCGCTCCAGTCGCCCGCCACGCGGCGGTAGTTGCCGAGCGGGTCGTACAGCGCCCCGCCTTCCAGCCCGAGGTCGTCGGCCTCGGCCTGACCCATCGCGTTCAGCAGCTGGAAGCCCGCGACATAGGCATCGCGCCGCGCGGTCACCAGCGCGACCTGCGCGTTGAGCAATTCCTGCTCGGCGTTCAGCACTTCGAGGATGGTGCGGGTGCCGACGCTATTTTCGGCCCGCGCGCCTTCCAGCGCCAGCTCGTTCGCCTTGACCGCGGTCTGGTTCGACACGATCGCCTGCTGCGCTGCCTGGTAGCTGGCAAAGGCCGAGCGCGTCGCGGCGATCACCGCCCGTTCGACGCCGACCCGCGCTTCCAGCGCCTGGCCTTCCAGCGCCTGGCTCTGGCGCACGCGCGCCGCCGGAAGCCCGCCCTGGTAGATCGGGACGCGCGCGTTGACACCGATCGCGGTCGACGTGCCCGAGCGGTCCAGCCCATTGGTGCTGCCCGTGACCTGGTTGATATAGTCGCCCGACAGCACGCCGCTCACGGTCGGCAGGCGGCTCGCCGACGACACGCGCACGTCGTAGCGCGCGGCCTCCGCCTGGCGCTGGGCGGCGATGAAGTCGGGGTTGTTGGCAAGCGCGATGCGCACCGCCTCGTCGGCCGTGGCCGGCAACGGCGGAAGCGGTGGCGGTGGCGCCAGCACGCCTGGCCGCTGGCCGATCACGCGGCGGTAATTCTCCTCGCTCGCCGCCAGCCGCCCGCGCGCCGTCTCCAGCGTGCTGCGCGACAGCGACAGGCGCGCCTCGGACTGGGCCACGTCGGTGCGCGTCACGTCGCCGATCTCGAACCGGTCGCGGGTGGCTTCCAGGTTGGTGGTCAGCACGCGCACCTGGTTGGTGTTCAGCTCGACGATCGCGCGGTCGCGGATCACGTCCATGTAGGCCGCGGTCGCGTCGGTGAAGACATCGCCTTCCACCGCGCGCAGGGTCGCGCGGCCGGCTTCGACGCGGGTCTTGGCCGCCTGCACCGAGTTGCGCACCGCGCCGCCGTTGAACAGCGGGACGCTGAGGTCGACGCCGCCCGACAGGCTGATGTTCTTGGCGTTGCCCTGCGTCTGCGCGATCACGCCGCTGCGGGTTAGGTTGCGGTTGACGCCGACCGTGCCGATGATCTGCGGGCGGCCCGCCGCGCGCGCCACCGCGACGCCGGCGTCGTTGACCTTGAGCGCCTCGCGCTGGCCGGTTAGCGACGGGTTGGTGCGATAGGCGTTCGCCAATGCTTCGCGCAGCGTGTCGGCCGACGCGCTGGTCGCGGTCAGCGCGACGAGGGTCGAGGCGATGAGGAGGTGACGCTTCAAGTACCGGCTCCTTGGCGGGATCGTCAGAAAGTGAACGCCGGCTCGGGGATCGAGCCGGGCAACGGGGGAACCTGGGCATCGACGACTGAGCGCAGGCCGATGCCGCGCCCCTTGCCGTGCCCGACGCCACGCCCGATCGACAGGCGCGCCACGCCGCGGTCGAGGATCGCCGCGCCAATCCGGCCGTCGTCGGTCAGGTTGGCGGCCAGCGCGTCGGGCAGCCCCGGCACCGCGCCTTCAATGAGGAGAATGTCATACGCGCCCTTGATTCCGCCTAGCCCGGCGGCGCGCGCGACGCTGCAGCCGATGGCCTCCAGCACCGCGGTCGAATAGGCGCCGCCCGGCCCGATCACCAGGGCCTTTTCGCCCGGCTGCGGCGCGATCTCGGTCAGCAGGCGGCCAAGCTCGGCCGGCGGCATCATCGGCGCGCCCTCGACGGTCAGCGAGCGGTCCATATAGGCCATCGCCTTGGCGGCTTCCGGCACGAAATCCTCGCGCGCGACGCGGCCCATCGCCGCCAGCACGCGGGCGTCGGTCACGCCCTGCGGGCGCAGCTGGCTGACCACCATCGCCTTGCGTGCCGCCGCAAAATCCATCTCGATACCGCTCATTCGTTCCTCGATGACCAACTGTTGTATGCCACTAATACAGTAGCGTTTCAAGACCGCTTTAGAGGGCGGGCGGGGCGAGGCCAAGGCGGCAGCGCCGCCGCCCGTCGAAAAGTCCGCCCGACGCTAGATGGGGCGCGCTCGCCGGTTGACAAGCGCGGGTGCGCCTTTCATTGGCGCAACCCTCACCGCGCGAGGCCCGATGGCGGAGTGGTGACGCAGCGGACTGCAAATCCGTGCACGCCGGTTCGATTCCGGCTCGGGCCTCCAGCGTTGCATATTTATGCAAGGAGACTTGCATATTTATGCAGGGCGATTATCTGGCGCGGATGATCGATGTCCTGATTCTCGGGGCCAGCGGCTATGTTGGCGGGGAACTCCTCCGCCTCCTGACCCGGCACCCCCACCTCAATCCGACCCTGCTGGTCGGCGACAGCGACGCGGGCAAGTCCCTCGCCGCAGTCCACCCGCACCTCGCCCTCGCCTATCCGCAGACGTCCATCCGCATATATGATCCGGCGATGCTCGGCGAGGCAGGTCTCGTCTTCGCAGCCCTGCCGCACGGCAAGAGCCAGGAGCTTGCCCCCGCGATCCTCGCAGCGGGCGTGCCGTTCGTCGATCTCGGCGCGGACTTCCGCCTCGACAGCGCCGAGGATTACGCCACCTGGTATGGGGAGCCGCATACGGCCCCCGCTCACCTCGACGCCTTCGTCTACGGCATCCCCGAATTCCACCGCGAGCGGATTGAGGGTGCCAAGGCCGTCGCCGCCGCCGGCTGCTACGCCACCGCCGCCATCCTCGCCTTGAAGCCGTTGGTCGACGCGGGCCTCGTCGACCCCGGCACGATTACCGTCGACGGCCTGTCGGGCGTGTCGGGCGCGGGCAAGGCGCCCTCGCCCAAGACCCATTTCGATTCGGTCCACGGCAGCATCGGCGCCTATGGCCTCCTCACTCACCGCCACACGGGCGAAATGGAGATGATGCTCGGCCAGCCCGTCCTCTTCACCCCGCACCTCGTGCCGATGGACCGCGGCCTGCTCGTCACCGCCTATGCCAAGCCCGCCAGGGACGGCGACCCGCTCGCCGTGCTGGCCGAAGCCTATGCGGGCGAGCCGTTCCTCCACGTGTCCGACAACCCGCCCGCGACCAAGAGCGTCGCCGGCACCAACGCCGCCCACCTCACCGCCCGCCGCTGCGACCGCACCGGGCACATCCTCGCGCAATGCGCCATCGACAATCTTGGAAAGGGAGCCGCCGGACAGATGATCCAGTGCGCCAATATCCTCCTCGGCCTCGACGAGGCCGACGGGCTCACCACCGCGGGCATGTGGCCATGAGCGTCACCGCCGCCCCCGGCTTCGTCGCCGCCGGCTGCCACGTCGGCGTCAAGCGCAAGCGCCGCGACCTCGCCATCGTCGCCACCGACGACGGCAAGCCCGTCGCCGCGGCCGGCGTGTTCACGCAGAACAGGTTCGTCGCCCCGCCGGTCGTCCACTCGCGCGGGCTGCTGGCGACCAACGGCGGCAAGGCCGCGGCGATCGTCGTCAATTCGGGCAACGCCAACGCCGGCACCGGCGCCGAAGGCCTCGCCAACGCAAAGGCGATGGGCAAGGTCACCGCCAACGCGGTCGGCTGCGCGCCCGACGAGGTTTTGGTCTGCTCGACCGGCATCATCGGCCTGCCGCTGCCGATGGAGAAGATCCTGCCGGGCATCGACCGGTTGGCCACCCACCTCACCCGCGCCGGCCATGCCGACGCGGCGACGGCCATCCTGACGACCGACCACGTCAAGAAGGAAGCCGTGATCAAGGGCTCCACCTTCACGCTTGGCGGCATGGCCAAGGGCTGCGGCATGATCGCGCCCAACATGGCGACGATGCTCGCCTTCCTCACTACCGATGCCGATGTCGATAGCGGGACCATGACGCGCATCCTGCAGGGCGCGGCGGCGGAGACCTTCAACACCTTGAACGTCGACGGCGCGACCAGCACCAACGACACCGTCTTCCTGCTCGCCAACGGCCGCGCCGGCAAACCCGACCTCGACGAATTCGCCGCGGCGGTGCGCGACCTGTGCATGGACCTGACGCTGCAGATGGCGCGCGATGCCGAGGGCGTGACCAAGGTCGTTCGCCTCACCGTCAGCGGCGCGGCCAGCGATGCCGAGGCGCGTCAATGCGCCAAGGCGATTGCCGAGAACAACCTCGTCAAGTGCAGCTGGTTCGGCTCCGATCCCTATTGGGGTCGCATCCTCGCCGCCGCCGGTTCGGCCGGGGTCGCCTTCGACGCCGACGATTGCTTCGTCGCTTATGGCGGCATCCGTGTGGCCGAAGGCGGAGTCGAGATTGCGCACGATCACCAGGCCGTCATGGCCCACATGAAATTGCCCGAAGTCGTCATCGAATGCGGCCTCGGCAGCGGCTCGGGCACCGCCCGCGCCATCGGGATCGACCTCGGCCCCGGCTACATCAAGGAAAACAGCGTCACGTCATGAACCAGACCAGTCGCCTCCACGGGCTCGCCCCCGCCGACGCCGCCCGCCTCCTCGTCGAGGCGATCCCCTACGTCCGCCGCTTCGCCGGCAAGGCGGTGGTGGTCAAACTTGGCGGCAACGCCATCGACCATCGGCTCGACCAGGCGCTGGCGCAGGACGTCCTCCTGCTGCGCAGCGTCGGCGTGCGCTGCGTCGTCGTCCACGGCGGCGGCCCGCAGATCGACGCGACCTTGAAGGCCTTCAACATCGAACGGCAGTTCAAGGACGGGCTGCGCGTCACCGACGCGGCCACGCTCGAGGCCGTCCGCATGACGCTCGTCGGCAAGGTCAACCGCGACCTCGTCGCCAAGATCAACCGCGAAAGCGGCGACGACCCGGTCGCGGTCGGTGTCTCGGGCGAGGATGGCGGGCTGCTCGTCGCCCGCCAGCGCGACCCCGCGCTCGGCTTTGTCGGCGACGTCGATTTCGTCCGCGCCTCGATCCTCGACCGCCTGCTCGACGAGGAACTGGTGCCGGTGGTCTCAACCGTCGGCGCCGACCGAACGGGCCAGCCTTACAACATCAACGCCGACGCCGCGGCCTGCGCCATCGCGGTCGCGATGAAGGCCGAAAAACTGGTCTATCTCACGGCGGCGCCTGGACTTCTGGCGAACCCTGAAGACCCGGATTCGGTCATCGGCAAGCTCGACCCCTTTGGCGCTCGCAGAGTAATCACCGACAAGGCGGTCAGCGACGGCATGATCCCCAAGTTGACCGGCTGCATCGAAGCGGTCGAGCAGGGCGTGGGCAGCGCCCACATCCTCGACGGGCGCATCGCGCACAGCCTGCTCATCGAAATGCTGACCGAAAGCGGCATCGGCACCATGATCGCCAAGGACACCCAGCCATGAACCTGCTGACCATCGCCGAGCATGATTCCACCGCGATCCAGCAGATGCTCGACCTCGCGACCACCACGGCCACGCCGCTGGCGGGCAAGGGCGTCGCCCTGCTGTTCGAAAAGCCCAGCGCCCGCACCCGTCACTCGATGGAGATGGCAGTCGTCTCCCTGGGCGGTCACCCGATCACCGTCCGCGCCGACGAGGTCGGGGTCGGCAGCCGCGAGAGCCCGGAGGACGTGGCCCGGACGCTCGCCTGCTACCATTCCATCGTCGCGGCCCGGGTCAAGGATCATGCCCTGCTCGACAGCTTCGCCGCCGCCATTCCCGGCACGCCGGTCGTTAACATGCTGTCCGATCGCGCCCACCCCCTGCAGGCGCTTGCCGACCTGCTGACGGTCCAGCAATTGCGCGGCACCGTCGCGGGCAGCACCATCGCCTTCGTCGGCGACGGCAACAACGTCGCCCGCAGCCTGGCGGTGGGCGCCTCCCTTCTCGGCGCGCAGTTCCGCATCGCCTCGCCCGAAGGCTACGAACTGTCCGACGATCTTCTCGCCCTGCCTGGCGTCGAGCAGCTGCGCGACCCGGCCGAGGCCGTCGCCGACGCCGACGTCGTCTACACCGACGTCTGGGTCTCGATGGGCCAGGATGCCGAGGGCGAGGCGCGCAAGGCGATCTTCCGCCCCTACCAGGTCGACGAAGCGCTGATGGCCAAGGCGTCGAGCGATGCCGCCTTCCTCCACTGCCTCCCCGCCATCCGCGGCGAGGAAGTGACCGTCGGGGTAATCGATGGCCCCGCCAGCGCCGTTTGGAAGCAGGCCGAGAACCGCTACCACGCCGCCCGCGGCGCCTTGGCCTGGCTGCTGGGCGAACGACCGTGAGCGTCGAGGCCCGCCGCGCCGCCCTCGCCGCCATCATCCGTGGCGAGCCCGTCGCCAGCCAGGAAAGTCTCTCGGACAAGTTGCGTGACGCCGGCTACGACGTGACCCCAGCCACCGTCTCGCGCGACCTCGAGGCACGGGGAGCCACGCGGGGCAAGCGCGACGGCAAGCCGGCCTACCTCCTCCCCGATCCCGCCGGCGCGCTCGCCCTCGACCGCATTCTCGGCGAATGGCGCTTGTCGGTCGAGGTTGCCGGCAACCTGATCGTCATGCGCACTCGACCCGGATCGGCCCATGTCGTCGCCGCCGCGCTCGACGAGGCGGCCGTGCCGGAAATCGCGGGCACCATTGCCGGCGACGACACGTTGTTCATCGCCGTCCGCGACGGCTTCGCGCCGGCTAACCTCGCCGTTCGGCTCGGCTAACCCCTTTTCGCCGTGGACCGGCATCGCTAGATGGCCGCCATGCGCAACCTTGCCCCTCTCGCCGCGGCCTTGATCGTTGCCGCCTGCTCCCCCGCGAAGACCGATCTTTCGGTTACCGACGCGACCGTCGTCACCAGCCCCAATGGCGCCGCCGGCTATTTCACCGTCACCGGCGGGCGCGAAGCCGATCGCCTGCTCGCCGTCGAGGTCCCGGCGATGGGCCCGGCCATGCTTCACGACAGCAGCATGGAGGGCGGCGTCATGCGCATGCGCCACGTCGAGGCCGTCGACATACCCGCGGGTGGCACCATCCGCTTCGAACGCGGCGGCAAGCATGTCATGATCGAAGCCGGTCCGGCCCCCCTCGCCGCCGGGACGACGACCCACTTGCGCCTGACATTCGAGCGCCGCGGCGCGGTAACGGTCGACGCGAAGGTCGAGAGCCTGACCGGAGGACCCCAGTGATGAACCTGCGCACCCTTCGCCTCGTCCTGTGGGCCCTGGTCGCACTCGCGGTGGCTGGCGCCGCATTCCTCTACCTCCGCCGGCCGTCCCAGCCGGTGGCCAGTGGGCCAGCCATCACCCTTGGCGCGCCCTTCACGCTCACCGGCACCGACGGAAAGCCGTTCTCGAGCGAGGCGCTGCAAGGCCGCCCGCACGTCATCTTCTTTGGCTTCACCCATTGCCCGGACGTGTGTCCGACCACGCTCGCGCGCCTCGCCAAGCTGCGCCGCGACCTTGGCAAGGGCGACGATGCCTTCGACATCGTCCTGGTCAGCGTCGATCCCGAACGGGACACGCCTGCGGAACTCGCCCGCTACATCACCCTGTTTCGCACCCCCGTCATCGCCCTCACCGGCACACCGGCCGACGTCGCCAAGGTCACCAAGGCGTTCGGGATCTTTGCCGAGAAAGTCCCCGATTCCGCCGGCGGCTCCACGGTGGATCACAGCACCCAGGCCTTGCTG
>CAZKCD010000034.1:0-16770 GCA_964551235.1 uncultured Sphingomonas sp. | reverse complement strand
GCCCGCTAGCTATTGCTGCATGAGCGAACAGAGCGCGGCCGCGGGGCCGATCAAATCGTCGTCGGGGTGGCGGATCCTGCTGGCCCTGGCGTTGGGCCTGGGTGTCGGCGTTGCCGCGGCGGGGCTGGGCGACGGCTGGAGGGATCCAGCGGTGCGCTGGGCGCAGGCGATCGGCGGCGTGTGGCTCGACGCGCTGAAGGTCACCGTCATCCCGCTGATCGTCGCGCTGCTGGTCAGCGGCATCGTCGGCGGGGCGAAGGCCGCGTCGGGCAGCCGCGTCGCGGCGCGCTCGATCCTGTGGTTCTTCGTCATCCTGACGTTGAGCGCAATCTTCGGCGGGCTGATGATGCCCGCCTTGCTGCAGGCCTTTCCGCTGCCCGACAGCGCTGCGGAAGCGCTGCGCGCGGGGCTGGCCGGGGTCGACAAGGCGGCGACCAGCGCGTCGGTGCCGAGCGCGACCGATTACCTCCGCTCGGTGGTGCCGAGCAACGTCTTTGCCGCGGCGGTCAACGACCAGATCCTCCCGCTGACCCTGTTCACCGCCTTCTTCGCGCTGGCGATGACCCGGATCGAGCCGGCGAAGCGCGACACGCTGGCGGACTTCTTCCAGTCGATCGAGAAGACGATGCTGGTGATGATCGGCTGGGTGCTTTGGATCGCGCCGGTCGGCGTCTTCGCGCTGGCCTTTGCGCTGGGCGCGGGGGCGGGGGCGTCGGCGTTCGGCGCGGTGCTGCATTATGTCGTGCTGGTGTCGCTGCTCGGCATCCTGCTGACCATCGCGGCTTACGGCATCGCGGTGGTCTTCGCCGGCTGGAAGCTGACCGATTTCGCCAAGGCGATGATCCCGCCGCAGGCGGTCGCGCTGTCGACCCAGTCGAGCCTCGCCTCGCTGCCGGCGATGGTCGGGGCCGCGCGGGCGCTGGGCGTCCGGGAAGAAAATAGCGACGTGACCCTGCCGCTGGCGGTGGCGCTGTTCCGCGCGACGGGGCCGGCGATGAACATCGGCGTCGCCATCTACGTCGCTTACTGGGTCGGGGCCGATCTTGGCCCGTGGCAGCTGGCGGCCGGGATCGCGATGGCCTCGGTCGCGAGCTACTGGGCGGTGAGCCTGCCGGGCTCCTTAAGCTTCGTCACCTCGATCGCGCCGATCGCGCTGGCGATGGGGCTGCCCGTCGAGCCGCTGGCGATCCTGATCGCGGTCGAGACCTTCCCGGACATCTTCCGGACGCTGGGCAACGTGACGATGGACGTGGCGGTGACCGGCGCCGCGGCAGGCAAGGACCGCGCCCAAAATTAACGTCGGCTGACAGCCGTTCGTCCGTTCGCAGCCGAAACGATCGCGTTCGTCGCGGCGGCGTATCGATTGCCGACTCCCGCCCGTCGTTCGTCGACGGCAGCCCGGTGCGACTCCCCGAACCGGCGTACCCCATAAGGGCGACGCGAGGGGGCGAGTTCCCCAGACACCTCCCCAAGGGCCCTCTCGCGTCCGACAACCGCAACGAGGAGACGCGAGATGAAATTCATTGTGATCCTTGCCGCCGCGCTCACGTCGGCGGTGCTGACTGTTCCGACGGTGGCCGCCGAAGAGAAAGAGGTCGTCGCCCTCGCGACCCTTTCGGACGAGGCGGGCGCTCGCGCCTGAGGCGCGCGCCGGCCGCTGGGCCCCTCCCGCTCAGCGGCCGGCGATGGCCTTCACGCGATCGCTGTAGAGGCGTCCCACGGGCTGCTCGCTGCCGTCGTCGAGGCGCGCGACCCAGCGGCCCGACGCGTTGCGGGAGAAGCCCGAGATATAGTCGCGCCGGACGATCGCCGACCGATGCAGCCGGACAAAGCGCTGCGGGTCGAGCTGGTCCTCCAGTGCCGCCATCGAATGATGGATCAGCCAGCTGCGCGCGCCAACGTGGAGGCGCATGTAATCGCGCTCGGCCGAAATGCGGTCGATGTCGCGCACCGCGATGCGCACCAGTCCGCTACGGTCCGACGCCCAGAATTCCTCGAGGAAAGGGGAGGAGCCGACCTCCTCCGCCGTCACCGCCCGCTCGTCGCGGGTCTTGAGATGCTGCCGGGCGCGCTCCAGCGCCTGGCGAAGCCGGGCCGGGTCGATCGGCTTCATCAGGTAATCGACCGCCGCGACCTCGAAGGCGGCGACCGCGAACTGATCGAAGGCGGTGATGAAGATGACCGCCGGGGCGGGGCGCTTGCCGGCCAGAGCGCGCGCGACCTCGATCCCGTCCATGCCGGGCATGGCGATATCGAGCAGCACGACCGACGGGTCGAGCGCCTCGCACAGCCGCATCGCCGCCTCGCCGTCGCTGGCGGTGCCGACGAGGTCGATGCCGTCCTCGCGCGCCAGCAGCAGCTGCAGCCGCTCGGCGGCCAAGGGTTCGTCGTCGGCGATCAGGATCTTCAATGGCGCGTCAGTCATCGCGGCGGTCCATCGGCATGGTCAGGTGCACTTCATACCCGCCATCGGCACGCGGGCCAAAATCGCAGGTCGCCGCCCCGCCGAAGCGCGCGTCGAGGCGCTGGCAGACGTTGGCGAGCCCGACGCCGGTGCCATGATCGTCGATCGCGCCCTTGCGCGGCTTGGCGTCGGGCTTGCCGCTGTTGATGACCCGCAGCGACAGGCGCTTCTCGCCGATCCGTTCGGCTTGGATGGTGAGGGTGATCTTCTCGCGGGTCTTGCTGACGCCGTACTTGATCGCATTCTCGACCAGCGGCTGGAGGATGAGCGCGGGAAGGCGGGCGTGGGCGACCTCGTCCGGCACGTCGATGACGACGTTGAGGCGGGTCGGGAAGCGGACCATCTCGATGTCGAGGTAGAGCTTCTGCAGCTCGATTTCCTCGGCCAGCGTCACGTCGGCGCTGGGATCGAGCGACAGGCTGGAGCGGAAGAAGGTCGACAGCTTCAGCAGCATTTCCTCGGCCTGGTCGGTGCGGCCGGTCATGACCAGCGAGGACAGCGAGTTGAGCGTGTTGAACAGGAAGTGCGGATTGACCTGGTAGCGCAGCGCGCGGATCTGCGCGGCCTGCGCCGCCGCCTCGGCGGTCGCGGCGCGGCGCCGCAGTTCGTGGCTTCGCGACTGGGCGACCAGCGCGAGGTAGAAGGCCGACCAGGCGGCGAAGAAGAACCACCAGACCACCGTGCTGTCGGCGGCGATGCGCAGCTGGACGTACGGCTCCAGCCGGTTAATCCGTGGCCAGGTGACGATCACCGGCTCCTTGCCGGGCCGCTCGATCCGCGTCGCGTTGCCGTTCTCGGTGATCGTGTAGCCCTCGGCCGAGACGATCCGCAGCTCGTCCTCCGGCTTGTCGAGGTGGCGGTCGATCCCGATCAGGACGGCGGCCTGCAGCGCGGCGGCGATGAAGGAGGCAAAGAAAGCGACCATCGCCCGGCGGCGCCAGTGGGCGTTGCCGGCGAAATAGCTGATCGCGGCATAGACGCCGAGCGTCAGGAGCACGCCGATGACGATCGCGATCGCCTTGTTGCCGATCACGGTTTCCGGGTCGCCGCCGAGCAGCGCGCGGATGATGACCGTGCCGTAATAGACGGCCCAGAAGCCGAGGATCGATTTGAGCGCGATCCGCCAGTCGGCGAAGGGGCGGCGCGTCGGTTCGGTGTCGATGTGCATTGCCTTGGCGTTACGCCTGTCGGTGTGCGCGGCGCAATCCGCCGCCCGTCGCTTGGCAGAAGGCGGCCCGCCGCCCGTCGAAACCATCCCCAGATTTCGCGTGGAACGGGCGTGGCGCGCGGCTCGTTTGGCTTGACAGTAACGCGAAAGGAACGAGTGCCATGAACGACAACCACCAGGAAACGACGGCCGACGAGGCCCCGGACACCAAGGCACCGACCCTCTCGGGCGCGCCGGACCGCGAGCTCGAACTGAAGCTCAAGAAGAATCCGCAAGATGCTGATATCAAGACCGATGTCGGTTCGGATGAATCGATGGACGCGTCCGATCCGATCAGCTCGACCCAGCCGGGATCGGGCGAGCCGGCGCCGTCTTCTTCTTTCCCCGAATAAGCGAACAATCTGACCGACGGGCGGCCGCACGCGTTGCTGGAAAGCGACAGTGCGCCGCCTTGTCGCATTGGTGAAATATTCGACCTTGTCCCCGGCCTAACCCTTTGATTCAATATGAACGGGGGGTGGGAAGATGGTTAAGCGTTTCGCAACCAGTTGCGGCGCATCATCCCACCAGAAGGATAAGGAGTGGGACCGATGTCGACGCGAACCAGCCAGCCCGCCGGAGGGGCCCTGCTGATTGCGGAAATGAAGGAGTTCGCCGGGTTCGACAAGGCGACCCAGCGCTACATCCGCCGTTCGCTCGACGTGGCCTATGGCCGCACCGACCCGCTCAAGACCTGGTCGCGCGACGAGCTTGAAAGCGCCGCGATCCGCGCGCAGGCCCGCTTCTACAAGCAGCTCGACCACCTGCGCATGCAGGTGCCCGACGACAGCGGCCTCGACATGATCGAGCCGTTCATGGGCACGCTGGTGACGCTGGCCGCCTTCGACCTGGGCCAGGACCGCCTGACCAGCTTCGCGGCCTTCCGCTTCCTTTACGAACGGCTGATTGGCGCCAGCGTGCGCCCGTGGCTGCCCGCGGCCTTCTGCGCCGCCGCCGCGCTGCCGCACCTCCACCCCGATCGCCGCCGCGCCCTGCTGCAGTCGATCAGCGAAAGCGCGGCGACCGCGCCCGGCTGGTCGACCCGCGACCCGGTCTTCTGGCCGGAGTGGGTCGAGAAAGTGGATATCGCCGCGGCTGCGTAGCCGCTGACCGTAGCGACGCCGACGCGGAACGCGTCGCCGGAGTATCGGGAAAGACGGCGAGCGCGGACGGTGGGTCACTGAAGCGAACCCGACCGACGGCGCGGATTCACTCCGCGTCGTCCGCCGCCCCCACCGATGGAAACCACTTCTTCAGCGCCGCCACGCTCGCCCGCGCGCTCGTGTGATGCACGAACACCATCCCGGCGTCCTCGTAGGTAGCGCGGTGGTTCAGCCGGTCGTCGACCAGCACGTCGCCCGGCGCCATATGCTTGTGCTTGTCGCGGGCCATGGTGGTGATGACCGGCGTGCCCGGGAAATGCTTGGCGACCCAGCGCTCCTTCTGCGGGCCGGCCCAGTTGCCGATCGGCAGGCCGGTCAGGATGACGGGATCGAGGTGCGCGACCGCGTCGAACAGGATGCGCGCGTCGGGCATCTCCGGCAGGGTCGCGTAGAAATCGTCGGCGCGCCGGATGCGGAACCAGAAGTCCCTTTTCGAATGCTTGGCCTCATAGGCGTCGGCGCTCATGCCGAGCAGGTCGAGCACCCCGCGGTCGAAGTCGGCGAGCACCCCGTCGAGGTCGAGGAACAGGCGGCGGCTCATCCGCGCGCGGCGATGCGCTCGACCAGTTCGGCGGCGAAGTCGCTCAGCGTGTCGTCGCGCGCGCCCATCACGACGATGCGGTCGCCGGCGGTCGCTTCCTTGACCAGCGCGTCACCGATGGCGGCGCGGGTGGCGAGGTGGACGACCTCGCCGCCGCCGGCCTCGGCGATCGCGCCCGCCAGCCAGTCGGAGCCGCGGCTCTTGTCGACCGTGCCGCCCTGGTAGACGGGGTCGCTGAGGTAGAAACGGTCGCCCTCGCGCAGCCCGCCGGCAAGGGTCGCGGCCAGTTCCTCGCCCATCTTGGCAAGCGGGCCGTAGCCATGCGGCTGGAAGAAGACGAGCAGGCGCCCGGGCTGCCCGGTGAGCGTCGCCAGCGTCGCGGCGATCTTGTCCGGGTTGTGCGCGAAATCGTCGATGACGGTGACGCCGCCGGCGGTGCCCACGGTCTCGAGGCGGCGCTTCAGCCCCTCGTAGCGGGCCAGCGCGGCCGCCGCCTCGGCCAGCGGGACGCCGAGCGCGTGGGTTGCGGCAATGGCAGCGAGCGCGTTCGAAGCGTTGTGGCGACCGGGGACGGGGAGGGTGACGTCGGCACGCTCGCCCGCCACCTCGACGGTGAAGGTCGAGCCGTCGGCCGCCAGCGACAGGCCGCGCCCGGTGACCGCCGCGCCCGGGCTGTCGAAGCCGTAGCCGAGCGGAGCGGGGAGGATATCGGCCATCGCCCGCGCCTCGGGATCGTCGAGGTTGACGACCGCCGTCTCGGCCCGCGCGAGAAAGGCGCCGAACAGGGCGCGAAGCTCGTCCATCGAATGGTGGTCGAGGCTGACGTTGGTCAGCACGGCCACGGTCGGACGGTAGAGCGCGATCGAGCCGTCGCTCTCGTCGACCTCGCTGACGAACAGTTCTGGGTCGCCGACCAGCGCCGAGGCGAAGGGCGCGGCGGGGCTGACGAAATTCTTCATCACCGCGCCGTTCATCACCGTCGGCTGGCGCAGGCAGGCGTGGAGGATCCAGCCGGTCATGCCGGTGACGGTCGACTTGCCGCTGGTGCCGCCGATGGCGACGCTCGCCTGCGCCTCGTTGAGCAGCTGGGCGAGCAGTTGCGGCCGGGTCAGATGCTCGATGCCCAGTTCGCGGGCGCGCACGACGTCGGGGATCGTGTCCTCGACCGCGGCCGAGGTGATGAGGCGGCTGTCCGCGTTCAGCCCGCTGCCGTCCTGCGGAAACAGCGCGATGCCCAGCGAGCGCAGATAGTCGAACTTGGGCGCCAGCCGTCCGGCGTCGAGCGCGCGGTCGGAGCCCGCGACTTTCTCACCGCGCGCGCGCAGGATGGAGGCAAGCGGCAACATCCCGCTGCCGCCGATTCCGCAAAAGAAGGTGGTGATGGCCATGGCTGCTGCCCTATGGGCAAAACGGCCGAATGCAAATGGGGATGGGCATGCGAATTGCGGTTGTCGCACCGAGTTGCACGTTGAAGCGAGAGGCGGCCGCCGCGATCGAGGCGCTGGTCGCCGCGCGCGGGGACTGCGCGCTCGTCATTCATCCCCAGTGCTTCGAGAAGGAAGGCCATTTCGCGGGGAGCGATGCAATCCGGCTGGCCGCGCTGCGCGAGGTGATGGCCGACCCCGCGATCGACGCGGTGTGGTTCGCGCGCGGCGGCTACGGCTCCAACCGCATCGCCGAGGCGGCGGTCCGCGACCTGTCCGACGCGGCGCGTTCGAAGACCTACGTCGGCTATTCCGATGCCGGCTTCCTACTGGCGGCCTTCCACAAGGCGGGGATGAGGGTCGCGCACGGCCCGATGCCGTCGGATATCCTGCGCAACGGCGGTGACGCGGCGGTGACGCGCGCGCTGGATTTCATGGTGCAGCGCAGCGACTCAGGGGACGAGCCCGGCCTCGACGGGCCCGCCTTCGCGTTCAACCTCACCGTGCTTTCAAATTTTCTGGGGACAAGTCTCGAACCCGACTTTGCCGGGCGCGAGCTGATCATCGAGGATGTCGGCGAACATCTCTACCGCATCGACCGCAGCCTGTTCCACGTGACGGGCAGTCCGGCCCTTCGCGCGGTCCGTCGATTGCGTCTCGGCAGGATCAGCGATGTGCTTGAAAACGAACCCGATTTTGAAAGCGACGAAGAGAGCGTCGTGAAGGACTGGTGCGCCCGGGCGAAAATCCCCTACGGCGGCCGGGCGGACATCGGGCATGACGCGGCCAACCGCATCGTCCCCTTCTCCTGACGCGGCGTTGACCAATTTCCCTCTGGTGGGGGCATTGCCAAGCGTGGCGAAACGCGCTCTACAACCCCTCGAAAACAACAGGAGGGCCAAAATGGCAAAAGCTTCTTCGGGTCGTAAAGCTGGTGGTGGTCTCGCGCGTCCGGTGACGCCGTCGGCGGATCTCGCCGCGATCGTGGGTTCGGACCCGCTGCCGCGCAGCGAGGTCGTGTCGAAGGTGTGGGATCACATCCGCAAGAACAACCTGCAGAACCCGCAGAACAAGCGCGAAATCCTCGCCGACGACAAGCTCAAGAAGGTCTTCGGCAAGGACAGCTGCACCATGTTCGAGATGAACAAGCACCTGTCGAACCACCTCAAGTAGGTTCATGGGGCTCCCGCCTTCGGGTGGGTGAAACAGGGGAGGGGTCCGCGGCTCGGCGCGGGCCCTTCTTTTTTTGGCTTTAAGCGGCGGACCGTTAGCGGCAGAGCGTCCAGCCGCCCGCCCCGCGACGGGCCTGGTCGAGATGCAGGTGGTCGCGGTGCGCCGCGTTATAATCGGGCGACAGGGTGGTCGCGAACAGGCGGCAGGCCTCGTCCCGCGCCGAGCGCAGGAACGCCCGCTCCGCCGGCGTGCCGCCGGTCCAGTCGCCGAGCACCGACACGGTGCGCCCGTCGGCCAGGCGGAAGGCGGCGATGTCGACCGCGTCGGCGGTCGCATGCTCGCTCCACTGGCCGTCGCTGCGGCCGTAGAGGCGGCGGCAGTTGTAGCTGCCGAAGGTGTCGATGCGGGTGACGCGCGTGCCGAGATGGCGATCGGCGGCCTGCTGGACGGCGCCCTCCCACAGCCGGAGCGCGGCGGCCACGGGGCAGGCGGTGACGAGGTCGCCCGGGCGGTAAGCGATGGCGCGCGGCCCGTCGGGCACCAGCCGCATCCCGTCGGCATACCCACATTCCGGGTTGGCGGCGATGAGGGGCGGGGCGGCGCGGTCGCGGTCGCCGGCCCGTTGCAGGAGTGCCCGGCATTGCGCGGCGTCGTCGGCGAGCGCGCCCAGCTTGGCGGCGGTGAACGGCCCGACCGGGTCGTCGAGGTCGAGCGCGGTCCACGGAAAGCGCTCGGGATGCTCACGCACCTGCCGTTGGTATTCGCGCCAGCCGGCGACCACCGCGAGCGCCAGCAGCAGCGCGACGAGGCAGCCGGGGCGGAACCGCCGCCTAGGCACGGAAGGCAGTGGCCAGCGGTTCGGACGTCACCGGATAGCCGAGACCCTCGGGGATGCAGACATGGTCCTCACCGCCGCGCGGCTCGATCCACGGGGTGATCAGCGTCACCGGGTGCCGCGCGGCGTCCGCCACCGCCTCGTCGAACGAGGCGAAGCGGGCCAGCCGCTCGAGATTGCGCTTGGTCGGGAAGATGGCGCTCGCCGTGCCGCGCTCGATCCGCGCCAGCGCGTCGGCGGCGCTCAGCCACTCGGCCGCCTCGCATTCGCCCGGCTGCGGCCGCGGGGTCCAGTCGCCGTCGGGCGCGCGGACGAGGTAGAACAGGGTGTCAAAGACGCGCGCGTGCTTGAAGGCGGGCTTCCAGCGGGTGAAGGGCACCAGGGCGTCGAGCGCGAGGCGGAGACCGGCGTGGTGCAGCAGCCCGTCGAGCGCGGCGCCCGCGTGCAATTCGTCCTGCAGCCGGTGGACCAGCGTGCGTTCCGGAAAGGGGTCGAGCGCGGCGGGAATGCCCGCTTCTTCCAGCGTTTCGCGGATGGCGGCGATGCGGAAGGCGGCATCGTCGGCGTCATGGGCGGCGCCCGTCGCTTCGTCGGCGGCATCGACGCGGCCACCGGGAAAGACGATCGCGCCGCCGGCGAAGGCCATACCCTTGGCGCGAGTCACGGTCAGCAACTCGGGCGGGGCGGACGCGCGGTCGCGCATCACGATCAAGGTGGCGGCGGGAATGGCGTCGGTCATGGCATCCGACCTAGGGGCGCGGGGGCAAAAGAAAAGGGCCGGCGCCCCGAAGGACACCGGCCCTCATGTTCGATCGCGAAAAAACGCGACCGGCCATGATTACATCGCGTTGACGTCGGCCTCGTCGATGGCCTCTTCCTTGGCTTCGCCTTCCTCGCGGATGGCTTCGGCCTGGTTTTCGAGGTTGTCTTCGACGACTTCGTTGGTCGCGTTGTCAGCCTGGTCTTCCAGGTTGTCGGCAACGGCATCGGCGTTGTCGGCAACGTTGTCGCCGAGGGTGTCATCACCCTGGCCACCGCAAGCCGCCAGCGCAAGCGCGGCGGCGCCGACCAGAGCGAACGAAAGCTTCTTCATGTTCAATCCCCTTGTTCAAGTGACGCAGTTGGCCACTGGGCTTAGACCCGTTCCAACCGTCCGTCGTCGCTACGGTTCCCCGCTGGAGCGATTTTTGTCAATTCCTTGAAGTGAAGGGCGCGGGCGCGTATCTTGGGCGCGCCGGGAAACCGGCTATGTCGGTAGAGTATCTGGTGGAATAGGCATTTCGGACCCGGGGGGCAGTACCCCGGCGCCTCCACCAGCAGCGGCGGAATGGTCGAGCGGGGCAATTTCCGCCGTTGCTGATGGGGGCGAAACAGGATCGACGAGTGCAATAAAGGCCGGGTTGCCGATCGGTATGGATGCCACCGTGACGGCTCATTTTCACAAGTGCCAACGATAACGAGGCGCTCGCGATTGCCGCGTAACTGAGGTCCTAACGGACTGACGTTATCAGACAAAAGCGCGGTCGGACCCCACCGGGCAACAGAAGGGGATTCCAGCGGTACGGGAGGCACCGGGCAACAGAAGCCTCCCACTTTTTTTACGCATCGTCGCGCCTTCTCCTCGCGCGATTTGGCGTCCCTCTTAACTTGCATTAAACAGCCAGCGGATCGGGCGGCGTTCTCCGTCCGGCAGAGGGGGACCATTTCATGTCGATTCGCCTGACCGCCATCGCGCTGCTGCTCGCCACCACGCCGCTCGCCGCCACCGCGCACGAAACCACCGCCGCCGCGGCCGCCGAATCCAAGCCGGTCCCCAAGGACCAGCTGATGGTCCCGCCCGCTGACGCGGTGCATTACGTGGTCGTCTCCGACGCGGGCAAGCATGGCGACGTCTGGGGCTGGACGCTGCCCGACGGCACGCGTGCCTATCGCCACAGCCAGTCGCTGCGCGGCTGGATCACCGAGACCGACCAGACCGTCCGCCTCGACGCCGCGGGTAACCCCGCCGCGATCACCGTGCGCGGGATCACGCCCAGCGGCGATGCCGCCGAGACCTTCACCCGCATCGGCGACAAGGCGACGTGGAAGAGCATGGCCGACGCCGGCGAGGTCAGCGGCAAGCCCGGCTATTACCTCGCCGCCGGCGGCATCGGCCTTGCCGACCAGCTGCTCGTCGACCGACTCGTCGCGGCGGGCGCCAACGGCGTCGACCTGCTGCCGAGCGGGAAGGCGACGCTCAGCATCGGGCCCAGCCTCACTATCCAGGGCCCCAACGGTCCGGCGACCGTCAAGCTCGCCGCGCTGCGCGGAATCCTCGCGACGCCGGTGTGGACCTGGCTCGACGCGAACAACCGCTTCTTCGGCAACGTCGGCTGGATCTCCTTCCTGCCCAAGGGCTTCGAAAGCAACGCCAACACCAAGGCGATGCGCGAGCTGCAGGAAAAGGTGACCGCCGAGGAAACGCGGGCGATCGCCCGCCGCTTCCTGACAGCCGAGGCCAAGGCGCCTGTCCTGTTCGACCACGTCAAGATGTTCGACGCCGACAAGGGCGTGTTCCTCGACCACCAGGCGGTGCTGGCGGTGGACGGCAAGATTGCCGCCGTCGGCCCCGCCGGGTCGATCAAGGCGCCGGCCGGCGCGCGCGTCGTCCACGGCATGGGCAAGACCCTGGTGCCCGGCATCTGGGACGCGCACATGCACATCGGCGACGACTGGGACGTGCTGTCCAACATGGCCAACGGCATGACCAGCTTCCGCAGCCCCGGCACCACCCTCGACCGCGCGAAGGACGCGACGAAGCGCCGCGCGTCGGGCGACCTGCTGATGGGCGAGCCCTTCATCCAGGCGATCATCGACAAGAAGGACCCGCTCGCCGCGCAGGGGTCGGAAACCGTCAGCAGCGAGGCGGAAACGATTGCGGCGGTGCGCCGGATCAAGGAAGCGGGCCTGTGGGGCGTGAAATTCTATACCTCGATGAACCCGGCGTGGATCAAGCCGGGCGCGGCCGAGGCCCACCGGCTGGGCATGCACGTCAGCGGTCACGTGCCGGCCACGATGCGGCCGCTCGACGCGGTGCGCGCGGGCTATGACGAGATCACCCACCTCAACTTCATCATGATGCAGGCCATGCCGCAGGAGGTGGTCGACAAGTCGAACACCGCCGCGCGCTTCGAGGGGCCGGCCAAGTTCGCCAAGGACGTCGACCTCGATTCCGCGCCGATGAAGGCGTTCGTGGCCGAGCTGAAGCAGCGCGGCACCTATGTCGATCCCACGCTCGTCATCTTCGAGGGCAATTTCCTCGCCGAAGGGGGCAAGCCGCTGGCGGCCTATGCGCCGTACATGGGCATCATCTCGCCGGTGGTGGATCGCAGCTTCAAGGCCGGTGGCTACCCGCTGGTCGAAGGCTATACCCGCGCCGATTACGCCAAAAGCTACGCCAAGATGGTCGAGCTGGTGCGCAAGCTGCACGAGGCGGGCGTGCCGATCGTCGCCGGCACCGACGGCTGGGGGATCGAGATCATCCGCGAGCTCGAACTTTACGAGACCGCGGGCTTCACGAAGGCCCAGGCGCTGCAGGCCGCGACCATCGTCCCGGCGCGGCTGGTCGGCGCCGACAAGCGCACCGGCTCGATCGCGGTCGGCAAGGAGGCCGATCTCGTGCTGGTCGACGGCGATGTATCGAAGGACCTGGGCGCGCTGCGCCGCGTGATGACCGTGGTCAGCGACGGCTACGTCATGGATGGCGACGCGCTGCGCAAGGCGGCGGGGTATAGCGGGCGCCCCAAATAGGCGCCCGCCACCTTTTCTAGCGCTTCTTCAGCTCGTCCCGGATTTCGGTGAGCAGGTCGATCTCGCTCGGCCCGGCGGGGGCCTCGTCGCGCTTGCGGATGAGCTTGTTGGCCTGGCGGACCAGCAGGAAGATCACGAAGGCGAGGATCAGGAAGTTGATGACGGCGGTGATGAAGGCGCCGTAGCCGAGCATCGCGACGCCCGCTTCCTTGAGGTCGGCGTAGCTGGTCGGGTCGCCCTTGAAGTCGGCCGGAATGGCGCCCAGCGCGACATATTTGCTGGAGAAATCCACCCCGCCGAAGATCGCGCCGATCACCGGCATGATAATGTCTTCCGTCAGGCTGGTGACGATCTTGCCGAAAGCGGCGCCGATGATCACGGCGACCGCCAGGTCGATGACGTTGCCCTTGGCGATGAAATCGCGGAATTCGCGCAGCATGGTCTTCCCCTTTCGATGCGTCGCTCATTGAAAGTCGAAGGCCGACTTTCTACCTCGTTTCTCGCACTCTTTTGTGGAGGGGGAAAGATGACCGTAATTCGCCGTTTCGGCCTGCTTGCGCCGCTTGCCGCCGTCAGCCTCACAGGCTGCGGGCTCAACTCTGTTCCGACCGCGGAGGAGAAGGTCAACGCGGCCTTCGCCGACCTGCAGGCCGACTACCAGCGCCGCAACGACCTCATTCCCAACCTCGTCGAGACCGTGAAAGGCTATGCCACGCAGGAACGCGAGGTGCTGATCCAGGTGACCGAGGCGCGCGCCGGCGCCAACAGCGTCAAGCTGTCGCCCGAGGATTTGAGCGACCCGGCGAAGGTGCAGGCCTATAACGAGGCGCAGAGCCGCGTCAGCGCCGCCATCGTCCCCTTGCAGCGGCTGCAGGAGGCCTATCCGGACCTCAAGTCCAACGCCAATTTCATGGCGCTGCAGGACCAGTTGGAAGGCAGCGAGAACCGCATCAACACCTCGCGCCGCGATTATAACGAGGCGGTGCGCGCCTATAACACCACCATCCGCACCTTCCCCGACGCGATCGGCGCCAAGATCTTCCACGGCGCCAAGCCGAAGGTGCCGTTCCAGGCCAGCGAGGGCGCACAGAACGCGCCGTCGGTGAAGTTCTAGGGCGGTTGGCCGGCATCGACGGGCGGGCGCGGCCATGACCGCCTTCCACCGCACTCTCGGCGCGCTGCTGCTGTCGGCGCTGGTGCTGCTTGCACCGGCGTCGGCGCAGACCTTTCCGACGCTGACCGGCCGGGTCGTCGACCAGGCCGAGATCATCCCCGCGCCGCAGGAAGCCGACCTGTCACGCAAGCTCGAGGATTTCGAGGGGCGGAGCGGGCGGCAGGTGGTGGTCGCGACGGTGAAGAGCCTCGAAGGGCGCGAACCCAACGACTACGGCACGAGACTGTTTCGCGCCTGGAAGATCGGCGACGAGCAGAAGGACGACGGCGTCGTCTTCCTCGTCGCGCCGACCGAGCGCAAGGTCTACATTGTCACTGGTTATGGCGCCGACGATTACCTGACCGACGCCATGAGCGGCCAGATCATTCGCGCCGACGTCCTGCCGCGCTTCAAGGCGGGCGACTATCCCGGCGGGATCAGTGCCGGCGTCGACGGCGTGATCCGCCAGCTGGAACTCCCGCCCGAGGAAGCGGCCAAGCGCGCCGACGCGGCGCAGCAACGGCAGGCCGGCGATACGGGCGAGGTCAGCATCATCCCCGTCATCTTCATCGTCATCGTCTTCTTCATGATCATCAGCGGCTTCGCGAAGGCCGCGGGCGGCGGCAAGCGCTACCGCAGCGCACGGCGCGGCGGCGGCGTCGATCCAGTCGTCATCCTGTGGGGGCTCGACGCGATCAGCCGGGCCTCGCGCGGCGGACGCGGCGGCGGCTGGGGCGGCGGCGGTTGGGGCGGCGGTGGCGGCTTCGGCGGTGGCGGCTTCGGCGGCGGCGGCGGATTTAGCGGCGGCGGCGGCTCATCGGGCGGCGGCGGTGCAGGGGGAAGCTGGTGATCCGATTGTCCGACAGCGACCATCAACGCGTCAGCGCGGCGATCGCCGCGGCCGAGGCCGGCACGGCGGGCGAGATCATCGCCATGACCGCGGACACGTCCGACGCCTATCACGACGTCGGCCTCCATTATGCCCTCGCGGCTTTGTTCCTCGTCCTTGCGTTTTTCGCGGCCTTTCCCGGCCAGCTCGATGGGTGGTGGTCCTCCATTTTCGGCTGGACCGCGCCGCCGACGCTGCAGCAGCATTTGCTCCTGCTGCTCGGCTTTGCCCTGCTTAAATTCCTCGTCGTGCTGTTCGTCCTGCGCTGGATGCCTTTGCGCCTCGCGCTGACGCCCGGCGCGACCAAGACCCGCCGCGTGCGTCGCCGCGCGATCATGCTGTTCAAGGCCGCCGCCGAGCGCCGCACCTCGGGTCGCACCGGAATCCTCATCTACCTCTCGATGGGCGAGCATCGCGCCGAGATCGTCGGGGACGAGGCGATCACCGCCGTCACCACGCCCGAGACCTGGGGCGAGGCGATGGCCGCGCTGGTCAGCGAGGTGAAGCAGGACCGCCCCGCCGACGGCATCATCGCCGCCATCGGCCTCATCGGCGCCGTGCTCGCGGAGCATTTCCCGCGCGACGCCGCCGACAAGAACGAAATTCCCGACAAGCTGATCGAACTGTGAGCGACGCGCCCGAGACCCGCTGGGAGGGCAAGTATCTGCGCATGGTCCAGAAGGGGCCGTGGGAATATGTCGAACGCGTCGGCGGCATGACCGCGGTCGTGATCGTCGCCGAGCATGACGGGCACGTCCTCCTCGTCGAGCAGGACCGCCCGCCGCTCGGTCGCCGCTGTCTCGAACTGCCCGCCGGCCTGGTCGGCGACGAGGACGACCTCGGGCCGGAGGACACCGCGCTCAAGGAACTCGAAGAAGAGACCGGCTACACCGCCACCCGCGTTGAGACCATCGGCCAATTCTACTCCTCGCCCGGCATGGTCGCCGAAAGCTTCACGCTGGTGAAGATGCACGGCGTCGCCCCCGGCGGCACCAAGAGCGAGGAAGATATCGACGTCCACCGCGTGCCGCGCGCGCAGATTCCCGCCTTCGTCGCCGCGAAACGCGCGCAAGGCGTCGCGATCGACGTGAAGCTTCTCCTCCTGCTGGCGGACCCCATCCTCGGCTGACGCGCCGGTCGAGCCGCCCGCCCGTTCGTCGAGCGCGCGGTTGCATGGCGTTCATCCGCGTCCCTATACCGTCGCCGACGAATTCGCTTGGATGGAGTGGGACATGAAGAACATCTTGCTGGCCGGCGTCGCCGGTCTCGCGCTCACCGGGTGCGTGTCGCCCAAGCAGGAGGCGATTGCCGTGGCCGACGTGACCGAAATCGCCACCACCGGCGCCAACCAGGCCGGCATCGACGCGCCGGCCCCGATGCCCGACAATATCCTCCTCAAGGACTGGACCGGCCCCTATGGCGGCGTGCCGCCGTGGGACCAGGTCAAGCCCGAGCAGTTTGACGAGGCGATCCAGTACGGCATCGACGAGCTGAAGCGCGAGGCCGCGGCCATCGCCAACAATCCCGCCGCGCCGACCTTCGAGAACACGATTGCCGCCAGCGAGAAGACCGGCGAGCGGCTCGGCCAGGTGCTGAGCATCATGAACGTGATGACCGACAACATGTCGACGCCGGCCTATGAGGCGCTCGACAAGAAATGGTCGCCGTTGCTGTCGGCCGCCTATGACGAAATCTCGCTCGACCCGGCCTATTTCGCGCGCGTCGAGACGCTCTACAACCAGCGCGACAGCCTCGGCCTCGACGCCAAGCAGCTGCGCCTCCTCACCCGCACCTACGACGGGCTCGTCCGCCGCGGCGTCAAGCTCGACCCGGCGAAGAAGGACCAGTTGAAGGCGATGAACAAGGAATTGTCCTCGCTGTTCAGCGAGTTCAATTCGCGCCTCTTGAAGGACGAAGGCACGTGGACGACCGCGACCGAGGCGGAGATGGCCGGCGTGCCCGCCGACATCAGGGACGCCGCCGCCGCGCTCGCCAAGGACAAGGGCGTGAACGCGCCCTACGCCATCCGCAACACCCGCTCGGCCGCCGACCCGGTGCTGAGCTTCGCCAGCAACCGCGACCTTCGCGAAAAGGTCTGGCTCGACATCGACAACCTCGGCGACAACGTCAAC
>CAZKCD010000033.1:13642-16971 GCA_964551235.1 uncultured Sphingomonas sp. | reverse complement strand
GGCGCAACCACGGCGGCCTCGACGACCTCGTCCTCGGCCGGCTCCTCGACCCGCGCGAACGGGTTGGGATCGTCCTCGCCCGGCTCGTAGAGCTCGGCGGTGTCGTCGTAATCCTCGCCTTCGTCGGTGCAGTCGGCGAGGCGGCCGGCGATCTCGGCCTGCTGGTCGTGGACCGGCGAGCCGACCGGCGTCAGTCCCGCGAGCGGGTTGCGCACCGGGTGCGGCATGATTTCGGCGCCGAAGGCGTCATGGTCCGCGTCGGCCTCGCCATTGGCGGGCTTGGGCGGTTCGAAGCCCATGTCGTTCCAGCCGAGATCCTCGAGGCCCGCGCCGACCTGGCCGAAGCCCTGCGGACGCATGGCGGGACGCGCGGCGCCCTTGCGGGCCAGGAGGCCCGAGGAGAGCGATGCGAAAGCCTTGGGTTCGCCCATCTGCCCTACTCCTTACTGGCCGACGACGCGGCGACCGAAGCCACCGACTGGACGCGGGCTGGCCTGGCCGATCCCCGGCGCCTGGTTCGGCGCGGAGAAAACGGTGCGGCGGAAATTCTTCTCGAGGCGGTCGGAGACATAGTCCCACAATTCGACGACTTCGCGGGCCGAGCGCCCGTTGGGGTCGACTTCCATCACCGTGCGGCCGTCGATCATCGAGGCGGCGAAATCGGTGCGGTGGTGGATGGTGACGGGGGCGACGGTGCCGTGCTGCGACAGCGCGACCGCGGCCTCGTAGGTGATCTTGGCCTTGGGCGTGGCGGCGTTGACGACAAAGATCAGCGGCTTGCCGGCGCGGTCGCACAAATCGACGGTGGCGCCGACGGCGCGCAGGTCGTGCGGGCTAGGACGGGTCGGGATAACGATCAGCTCGGCCACCGCGATGACCGACTGGATGGCCATGGTGATGGCCGGCGGGGTGTCGATGACGGCAAGGCGGAAGCCCTGCTGGCGGAGGACCTCGAGGTCGCTCGCGAGGCGCGCGACGGTGGTCTGGGCGAAGGCCGGCATGTCGGCTTCGCGTTCGTTCCACCAGTCGGCCAGCGAGCCCTGCGGGTCGATGTCGATCAAGCAGACCGGGCCGGCGCCCGCCAATTGCGCTTGCACCGCAAGATGACCGGACAGAGTCGTCTTGCCCGACCCCCCCTTCTGCGATGCCATTGCCAAAACGCGCATGTGATTCCCCTCGCCCTAATGACGCTGATCTGGAGGCTGTCCTGCGCCCCAAGGCCCTAAATATTGGTTAATGACGCCACGACCTTGTTGCCCGGGGACCGCGACGATAGTTTGCGCGGACGTTGCGTAACCGGGAGACTTTGATGCGTGCCCTGACCCTGATGGCGGCGGCCCTTGCCGTCACGCTGGCCGCCCCGGCGGGCGCGCAGAGCGTCAAGGCCGGTGTCGAGGCGTGGCAGCAGGGCGATTACGGTCGCGCCACCGCCATCTGGCGTGTGCTGGCCGACAAGGGTGATGCCGACGCGGCGTTCAACCTGGGCCAGGCCTATCGGCTGGGGCGCGGGGTCAGCGCGAATGCGTCGGAGGCCGCGACCTGGTTCGAGAAAGCGGCGAAGAAGAACCACCTCGACGCGCAGGTCAGCCTGGGGCTGCTGCTGTTCGACAGCGGCGACCGGAAGAAGGCGCTGCAATGGCTGGGGCTGGCCGCCGAACGGGGCGAGCCGCGGGCGCAATTGGTGGTCGGCACGGCGATGTTTAACGGCGACGGCGTGCCGCGCGACCCGGTCAAGGGATATGCCTATGTCAGCCATGCCGCGGCGCAGGGGCTGCAGCCGGCCCAAACGACGCTGGCCGAGATGGACAAGGTGATGCCGGCAGCGGATCGCCAGAAAGGCGTCGCGATCGCGCTCGACAAGGTGCGTAGCGCCAAGACGCCCGCGCCGAAGCCTTCCGCACCCGCGCCAGTGAAGGTGGTCGAGAAGAAGGTCGCTCCGCCGACCCCCGCGCCGGCCAAGGTGACGGCGGCGGTGCCCGCCAAGCCGACGGTTGCGCCGGCCAAGGGCGGCGGCTGGCGGATCCAGCTTGGCGCTTTCTCCAACCGGAGCGCGGCGCAGGGTCTGTTCGGCAAACTCGCGGGCAAGCTGGGCGGGGCGCAGGCCTATTACGTGCCCGCCGGCGCGGTGACGCGCCTGCAGGTCGGGCCCTATGCGAGCCGGGCGGACGCCGGCGCGGCCTGCGCGCGGCTGAAGCCGCAGGCCTGTTTCCCGGTAGCGGCTAACTGATCCAGCGGGCGCGCGGGATGCCCTGCGCCCAGAGCAAGGCGTCGAGGCCGTGGTGGTCGAGCCGCGCGTCGGCGGCGGCGGCCAGCACCGGCTTGGCGCGATAGGCCACCCCCAGGCCCGCCTCCAGGACCATCGGCAGATCGTTGGCACCGTCGCCCAGCGCAATGACGTCATGCGCGGCGAGGCCAAGCCGGTCGCGCTCGGCGATCAGGACTGCGCGCTTGACCGCGCTGTCGACGATCCCGCCCTCGACCGTGCCCGCCAGCCGGTTGCCATCGCGGGCGAGGACGTTGGCGCGATAGTCGTCGAAGCCGACCTGCGCGGCGATCGGGCCGACGAAATCGGTGAAGCCGCCCGAAACGAGCATCGTATGCGCGCCCTGCGCCCGCATCGTCTTCACGAGGGTCGCGGCACCCGGATTGGGGCGGATCCGCTCGGCGAGACAATCGGCGATGGTGGCGACGGGCAACCCGCGCAGCAAGGCGACGCGTTCGGTGAGCGCGGCGGCGAAATCGAGCTCGCCCTGCATCGCGCGCTCGGTAATGGCGGCGACCTCGGGCTTGAAGCCGGCATAATCCGCCAGCTCGTCGATGCATTCCTGGCCGATGATCGTCGAATCCATGTCGGCGACGAGCAGGCGCTTGGCGCGGGTGGCCGCGGGCTGGACGACGACGTCGCACCCTTCCCAGCCCTGCAGCGCCTCGCGTGCTGCATTGTCGGGCACTTGGAGGTCGATCGCCTCGCCCTCCTCCACCCATCCGGCGACGCGCGCGCCGGGAACGCGGGCAAGCGCCGCGGCAAGCAGCCTGTCATCCAGCCGTCCGGCTGCTATCAGCGTCGCAATGAGCAAGGTTCGTCCTCCGTTGTTCCTCATTGCCGGTCCGACCGCGAGCGGCAAGAGCGCGCTTGCGCTGGCGTGGGCCGAATGCACCGGCGGCGTCATCGTCAATGCCGATGCCAGCCAAGTCTATCGCGACCTGCCCGTCCTGTCGGCCATGCCCAGCGCGGACGAGATGGCGCGCGCCGATCACCGGTTGTTCGGCGTGCGCGACGGGGCCGACCCCTGTTCGGCGGCGGATTATGCGGCGATGGCCAAGGCCGA
>CAZKCD010000033.1:0-13542 GCA_964551235.1 uncultured Sphingomonas sp. | reverse complement strand
CGCGGGCTCGATCCCGATTTGCCGGTCATGCGGGCGATCGGCGTGCCGGAGATCGCCGCGTGGCTGGAAGGGCGGTTCGACCGCGAGGCGATGATCGCGGCGGGGGCGCAGGCAACCCGGCGCTACGCCAAGAGGCAGTATACTTGGTTCGCGCACCAGCCGCCCGCCGACTGGCCGCGCTTCGCCGCGCCGCTCGACGACGCGGAGGCTGTCGAGGCCGCGCTGGCGCTGCTAGGGGACGGGGCATGAAGCGCTGGACCGACGACGCCATCGACCCCTCCCCCCTCACCGGCAAGCGCGTGGCGATCATCGGCTACGGCAACCAGGGGCGGCCGCAGGCGCGCAACCTGAAGGACAGCGGGATCGACGTGGTCGTGGGGCTGCGCGAGGGATCGCTGAGCGCGGCGCGGGTCGCGGCAGACGGGATCGTCGCGTTACCGATGCACGAGGCGGCAGCCGGGGCCGACCTCGTCATGCTGCTGCTGCCCGACGAGGCGATGGCCGGGGCCTACGGGATCATCGAGCCGCACCTGCGGGACGGCGCGACTCTGGCGTTCAGCCACGGGCTGGCGGTGCATTTCGGCTTCATCCGCCCACGCGGCGACCTCGACGTGGTGCTGGTCGCGCCCAAGGGGCCGGGGACGGCGCTGCGCAGCCTCTACGAGGCGGGCAAGGGCATGGTCGGGCTGGTCGCGGTCACGCAGGATGCCAGCGGTGGAGCGATGGCGATGGCACTGGCCTACGGACGCGCGATCGGCTGCGGGCGCGCGGGCCTGATCGAATCCAGCTTCGCCGAGGAATGCGAGGCCGATTTGTTCAACGAGGGCGCGGTCGTGTGGGGCGCGGTGCCCGAAGTATTGGTCGCGGGCTTCGACACCTTGGTCGAGGCCGGGGTGAGCCCGGAGGTCGCCTACATGGAATGCGTGTCGGAACTGAAACTGCTCGCCGATTTGATCGAGGCGCGCGGCATTGCCGGGATGCGCGAGGCGATCAGCAACACCGCCGAGCTGGGCGCGGTGCTGGGCGGACCCAAGGTGATCGACGATGGCGTGCGGGCGCGGATGCGCGCGGTGCTGGAGGAGGTGCGCAGCGGGGCGTTCGCGCGGCAGCTCGCCGACGAGGAGGCCAGCGGCTATCCGTTGCTGAAGGAGGCGCGCGCGCGGGCACGGGCGCTGACGGTCGAGCAGGCGCGGGCGCGCCTGGCGGGCGACTAGCCGATAATCTCTTCCTGGAGGCCCGGGCGGTCGCCAACGCTGGCGCGCTCGACATAAGCGCGCTGGAGTTGGCGATGCGCGGCGATCACGTGCGGATCGGTCGCCTCGGTCGCGAGCTGCTGTTCCTCCGCCGCGCGGCGCGCGAAATAGATGCGGTCCTGTTCACTCATCGTGCCCTCCCCGTCCATGAGGCCTCGAGCGGGTGCTAGACTATCACAGCCGTCCCAGGCGGGAAAGGTCAGCGGCCGAACAGCTTCTCGAGGTCGCCCTTGGCGAGCTTGATCCAGGTCGGGCGGCCATGGTTGCACTGGCCCGAATGGGGCGTGACCTCCATCTCCCGCAGCAGGGTGTTCATTTCCGCCACCGACAGGATGCGGCCGGCGCGGACCGAGCCGTGGCAGGCCATGGTCGCGGCGACGAGGTCGAGCTTGTCGCGCAGCGCGAGCGCGGTGCCGAGCTCGGCGAGTTCGGCGGCGAGGTCGGCGAGCAGGCCCTTCACGTCGGTCTTGCCGAGCGGCGCCGGCGTGGCGCGGACGAGGATGGAGGTCGGGCCGAACCGCTCGATCTCAAGCCCCAGCGTCTCGAGTTCGGCGGCGGCGGCTTCGAGCCGGTCGCAATCGGGTTCCTCCAGCTCGACGACGTCGGGGATGAGCAGAGGCTGGCGCGCGACCGCGCCGTCGCCGCCCGCGCGGCGCATGCGTTCGAGGACGAGCCGTTCGTGCGCGGCATGCTGGTCGACGATGACGAGTCCGTCCTCGGCCTCGGCGACGATGTAGGTGGCGTCGACCTGGCCGCGGGCGATGCCGAGCGGGTAGCGTGCGTCGACCGGGGCGATCGGGGAGGCCAATACCGCCCTACCCTGCGGCAGGAAATCGGGCCGACGCTCGGCTACGGCGGCGGACGGCGCGGCGACCGGCGCGGCCGGCACGCTCCACAGGCGCTGCGGTTCGGCGACGACGGGGGCGACGGGTTCGACCTGCCAGTTGGCCTGGGCGGCATATTGCTCGCGCGCCACGCTGCGGTGGCCGGCGTCATCGAGCGCGGCGCGCAGGCCGCCGACGATGAGGCCGCGCACCGCGGCGGGATCGCGGAAGCGGACTTCGGTCTTGGCCGGATGGACGTTGATGTCGACCTCCGCGCCCGGCACTTCGACGAACAGGGCGACAACCGGGTGACGGTCGCGGGCAAGCAGGTCGCGGTAAGCGGCGCGAAGGGCGCCGACCAGCAGCCGGTCCTTCACCGGGCGCGAATTGACGAACAGATATTGCTGGTCGGCCATGCCGCGGTTGAAGGTCGGCAGGCTGACGACGCCGGTGAGCCGAAGCCCGTCGCGGACGCAGTCGACGCCGAGGCCGTGGCGGTCGAGCTCGTGGCTGAGCAAGGCGGCGACGCGGGCAGGCCCGTCCTGCGGTGGAAGCGACAGGATCCGGCGACCGTCATGGTCGAGGCTGAAGGCGACGTCGGGGCGGGCCATGGCGAGCCGCTTCACCGCGTCGAGGCTGGCGGCATATTCGGCGCGGGGCGAGCGCAGAAACTTTTTGCGGGCGGGCACCTTGTCGAACAGCCCCTCGACCCGGACGCGCGTACCGGGCGGGATCGAGGCCGGCCCCTCGCCCTGGATCGCGCCATGATCGATGACGAGCGACCAGCCGTCGGCGTCGCGCACGCGGCTTTCGAGCGTGAAGCGGGCGACGCTGGCGATGGACGGCAGTGCCTCGCCGCGGAAGCCGAAGCTGGCCACCGCCTCGATCCGCTCGTCGGGCAATTTCGAGGTGGCGTGGCGTTCAATGGCGAGACGCATGTCGGCGGGCGACATGCCCGATCCGTCGTCCGCTACCTCGACGAGGTCGAGTCCCCCCGCGGAAAGCCGGATCGCGATGCTGCGCGCCCCCGCGTCGAGCGCGTTTTCCACCAGTTCTTTCAACGCACTGGCCGGTCTTTCCACCACTTCGCCTGCGGCGATGCGATCGACGAGTTCGGACGGCAGCCTTCTTATTGACATGGGCATCTTCCTAGCCCAATCCACGCCGACCCGCGAAGCGCTGATTTTCCCTGAAAATTCATGTGTCTTTCAGCGGGAAGGTATTAACGGCGGTAAACATGGGCGGGGGGACAAGCCCGGCCCGATTCACTGCGAGCATGAGGGCGGTTTGCGAATGTTCTGGACGCGCTGGTTCAAATGGATGGCCAACGACATGGCGATCGATCTCGGGACGGCCAATACCCTGGTCTACGTCCGCGGTCGCGGCATCGTCCTCAACGAGCCGTCGGTGGTCGCCATCGAGACGATCAACGGCGTCAAGAAGGTCAAGGCGGTCGGTGACGACGCCAAGCTGATGATGGGCAAGACGCCCGACCAGATCGAGGCGATCCGCCCGCTGCGCGACGGCGTCATCGCCGACATCGACGTGGCCGAGCAGATGATCAAGCACTTCATCCACAAGGTGCACGGCGGCAAGATGCGGTCGCTGCGCTTCCCCGAAATCGTGATCTGCGTGCCGTCGGGCTCGACCAGTGTCGAGCGCCGCGCGATCCGCGACGCGGCCTCGAACGCGGGTGCCAGCGCCGTCTACCTGATCGAGGAGCCGATGGCGGCCGCGATCGGCGCCGACATGCCGGTGACCGAACCGGTCGGATCGATGGTCGTCGACATCGGCGGCGGCACCACCGAAGTGGCGGTGCTGAGCCTCCGCGGCCTGGCCTACACCACCTCGGTCCGCGTCGGCGGCGACAAAATGGACGAGGCGATCTCGTCCTACGTCCGCCGCAACCACAACCTCCTGATCGGCGAAGCCACGGCGGAGCGGATCAAGAAGGAAGTCGGCATCGCCAAGCCGCCGGTCGACGGCATCGGCCAGACCGTGCACATCAAGGGCCGCGACCTCGTCAACGGCGTGCCCAAGGAAATCACGATCAACCAGGGCCAGATCGCCGAAGCGCTGTCCGAACCCGTCGGCACGATCGTGGAAGGCGTGCGCATTGCGCTCGAGAATACTGCGCCGGAGCTGGCCGCCGACATCTGCGACCAGGGCATTGTGCTGACCGGCGGCGGGGCTCTCCTCGAGGGTCTCGACGAGGTCTTGCGCGACGAGACCGGCCTGCCCGTCACCGTTGCGGAAGACCCGCTGACCTGCGTTGCGCTCGGCACCGGCCGCGCGCTGGAGGAAGAGCAGTTCCGCGGCGTCCTCCAGACGGCCTAAGGGTCGTCCGGGGTGCCGGCGCCGGCAGGACCGCGCCCGGGCTGGTCGCGGCGCGCGCAATATAGCCTGTTCTTCGCCTTTCTGGCGACGATCGTCGGGATCGTCGTCGGGCTGGTGATGCTCGGCCTCTCGCTGGTCGCGCCCTCGGCCTATGCCAGCGTGCGCGGCGTGGCGCTGGACGCGACCACGCCGGTGACCGAGGGCCTCAGCGACATTTCCTCTACCGTCGGCGGGCTGGTCAGTGGCGCAGGCGATTATTGGGACGCCGCCGACCAGAACGGGGCGCTGAAGGCGCAGAACGCGCACCTGCGCCGCGAAATCCTCAAGGCCAATGCGGTCGTCCAGGAGAACAAGCAGCTCAAGGCCACGCTGGGCCTGCGCGAGCAGGCCGAGCAGGCGGTGGCGACCGGGCGGATTGTCGGGTCGAGCTTCCAGAGCCCGCGACGCTTCGCGATCCTGTCGGTCGGTTCGAACGACGGGGTCAATGTCGGCATGCCCGTGCGCGCCGCCGACGGGCTCGTCGGCCGGGTGATCGATGCCGGGCGCACCGCCAGCCGCGTCCTGCTGGTCAGCGACCGCGCCAACGTCGTGCCCGCGCGCACGCTGCGCGGATCGGTCCCGGTCATCGCTACCGGGCGCGGCGACGGGACGATCGACATCCGCCCGCTCGAGGTCGGCCGCAACCCCTTCAGGCGCGGCGACATCATCGTCACCTCGGGCACGGGCGGTCTCTATCCGCCGCTGATCCCGATCGCGCGCGTCATCCGGCTTGACGACGACGGGGCGATCGGCATGCCGCTGGCCGACCCGAGCGAGGCCAACTTCGCGGTCGTCGAGCGGCCCTATCAGCCGGCCGCGATGGAGCCGCTGGCCGAGGGGGAAGCGCGGTAGCGATGCGTTCGGCCCTCGCTTCCCGTCCGCTCGGCCGCCAGCCCGTTGCCTACGCGGATTTCATGCCGGCCGCGAGCGTGGTCGCCGCCTCGGCGCTGGCGATGCTGCCGATCGTCTCGTCGAGCGGCTGGTGGCCGAACACGGGCCTCCTGATGCTGATCGCATGGCGCCTTCTGCGCGCAGATGCGTGGCCGGCGTGGTGGGCGGCGCCCCTGGGCTTCGTCAATGACCTGCTGACCGGCATGCCGATCGGCCTGTCGGTGACCCTGTGGGCCGCGATCATGCTGGTGATGGACCTGGTCGACCGGCGCACGCAGTGGCGCGGCTATTTGATCGAATGGGGCGTCGCCTGCCTGCTGATCGCCTTCGCGGGCTGGGTCGAATGGGAAGTGGCGGTACTGGCCGGGGCGACCGTGCCGATGGCGCAGGTGGTGCCGGCGCTGATCGTCGAGATGCTGGTCTTCCCGATCGCGGCGCTGGTCGTCGCGCGGATCGACCGCTGGAGGCTGGGCCGGTGAGATTCACTCAGGCCCATGCGGACATCCGCTTTTCGCGGCGGATGCTGCTGCTCGGCGGAGCGCAGGCGGCGTTCGGCGCGGCATTGCTGGCGCGGCTGGGCTATCTGTCGATCACGCAGCACCAGCTGTACCAGACCAAGTCGGAGGACAATCGCGTCCAGATGATCGTCGTGCCGCCACGGCGCGGCTGGATCGTCGATCGCCACGACAAGCCGCTGGCGATCAACCGCTCGGATTTCCGGATCGATCTCATTCCCGAGCAGCTCGAAAAGCCCGAGGAAACGCTGCGCACGCTGGTCCAGTTGCTCAACCTGGGGCCGGACGAGGTGGAACGGATCGTCAAGGAACTGAAAGGCGCGCGCGGCTACCAGCCGGTGCAGGTCGCCGAGAACGTGCCCTACGAGCAATATGCGGCGGTGACGGTGCGCCTCCCCGAACTGCCCGGCGTGGCGCCGCAGCGGGGCTTCTCGCGATTCTATCCGACGGGACCGGCGGTGGGGCATCTCATCGGCTATGTCGGGGCGGCGTCGGCGAAGGAATATGAGGCCGAGGATCGCAACCCGCTGTTGGTCACACCGGGTTTTAAGGTCGGGAAAGAAGGCCTTGAGCGGACACTGGAAAAGAATTTGCGCGGCATTCCCGGCGGGCAGCGGGTCGAGCTGACCGCGCGCGGGAAGCTAGTGCGCGAGCTGGAGCCGAAGCCGGACCGCTCGGGCCAGTCGATCCGCCTGTCGATCGACGGCGACCTGCAGGAATATGTCGCGCGGCGGCTGGGCGAGGAATCGGGCAGTTGCGTGATCCTCGACTGCCTCACCGGCGATATTTTGGCGATGGTGTCGATGCCGGCCTACGACCCCAACAGTTTTTCCGACGGCATCGGCAAGATGGAGTGGCAGACCCTGTCGGAAGACCCGCGCAAGCCATTGCTCAACAAGACGCTGAACGCGCTCTATCCGCCGGGCTCGACGATCAAGCCGATGGGCGCGCTGGCGATCCAGGCGGGCGGGATCGATCCCGATGCAACGGTTTTCTGTCCGGGCGGCTACCGGCTGGGCAATCGCTTCTTCCGCTGCCTCGGCCGGCACGGAACGGTCAACATGCGCCGGGCGATCGCCAAGAGCTGCAACACCTATTTCTATTCGATGGGTCACCGGCTGGGCTACGACAAGATCGCGCCGATGGCGCGCGAGCTGGGCCTCGGGCAGAAGTTCGAGCTGCCGGTCGTCAGCCAGAGCTATGGCACCGTCCCGGACAGCGCATGGAAGGCGAAGAAGTTCGAGACCAGCCCCAAGCTGGTGATGCGGCCTGACTGGACCGCCTCGGACTCGCTCAACGCGTCGATCGGCCAGGGCTATCTGATCGTCAATCCGCTCCAGCTGGCGGTGATGGCGGGGCGGATCGCCTCGGGTCGCGACATCCAGCCGCGGCTGCTGGGCGCGCACAAGGACCCGGCGCGGCTGCTCGGCATCCCCAACGAGCATCTCGACGCGGTGCGCGGGGGCATGTGGGAAGTGGTCAACGGCGACGGTACTGCGGGCGCCAGCCGCCTGCCCTTCCCCGACATCCACATGTGCGGCAAGACCGGTACGGCGCAGGTCCGCCGGCTGTCGGCCAGCGCCAGCCGCGGCCAGGGCGGCGAGTGGCGGTACCGCGACCACGGCCTGTTCGTCTTCTTCGCGCCCTTCGAGAATCCTCGCTACGCGGGCGCCGTGGTGATCGAGCATGGCATGGGCGGGGCACGGGCGGCCGCGCCGGTCGCCAAGGACGCGCTGACCTTCCTGTTCGATCGCGACAAGGCGATGGCCGCGCTGGCCGGTTACGAATCGAGCATCGGCGGCACGCTGGCCGAGCGCAATGCCCGACGCAACGCGGCCATCGATTCCGCCGCCCGCGCCGCGCTGGCCGCGCGCAAGGCGGCGCAGGCGAGCGCGCCATGATCTCCTCGGCGATCATTCCCGAGCCGCTGGCGCGGCTCCCGTGGCGGCTGATCTGGCTGGTCGCGCTGATCTGCACGATCGGCGTCGTCACGCTCTATTCCGCCGCCGGCGGGTCGATGAGCCCCTGGGCGCTCAAGCAGGCGATCATCATCGCGGGGTTCGCCGGGCTGGCGGTCGGCATCAGCTATCTGCCGGAAAACTTCATCAAGCAGATGACCTTTCCGACCTATGTCGTGATCCTCATCCTGCTGATCATCGTCGAAATGGTCGGCTACGTCGGCAAGGGCGCGCAGCGCTGGGTCGACCTGGGCTTCATCCGCCTCCAGCCGTCCGAGTTCATGAAACCGTGCATCGCGCTGACGCTGGCGCGTTTTTACGACCTGCTGCCCGCCGCCGACGTCCGGCGTTGGCGTGGGCTTTGGCCGGCGGCCCTGCTCTGCGGAATTCCGTGGGCGCTGGTGCTGGTCCAGCCCGACCTCGGCACCGCGACGATGATCTTGGTAAGCGGCGTGTCGGTCATGTTCCTGGCCGGGCTGCCGATGTGGTACTTCCTGTCGGCCGGGGCCGCGCTCGCGGCGGCCATGCCGGTCGTCTACGCGATGATGCACGACTATCAGCGCAAGCGCGTGCTGATCTTCCTCGATCCCGAATCCGATCCCCTGGGGTCGGGCTATCACATCAGCCAGTCGAAGATCGCGATCGGATCGGGCGGGATCTGGGGCAAGGGTTATCTCAACGGCAGCCAGAGCCACCTCGACTATCTTCCCGAGGGTCATACCGACTTCGTGTTCGCCGCCTTCGTGGAGGAATGGGGGATGGTTGGCGGCGCGCTGCTGATCATCGCCTTCAGCCTTGTCGTGCTGTGGGGCATGCGCGTCGCGATGCGCGCGCGGACCCGCTTCGGCCAGCTGAGCGCGGCGGGCCTGACGATGACCATCTTTTTCTACTGCACCGTCAACCTGATGATGGTGATGGGGCTGGCGCCGGTCGTCGGCATCCCCCTGCCCCTCGTCAGCGCGGGCGGATCGGCGGTGATGACGGTGATGATCTGCCTGGGCCTGCTGGTCGGGATCGAGCGCCAGTCGCGCACCCGTTCGGGCCTGCGGTAGAAAAATATCGCGAAAGGCGGTTGCGGGGGTCGGACAAGGCTGTTAGAGGCGCCCCCGCTTCGACGCGAGATGCTCGCATTCGAAGCACCGCCCTCAAGGCATGGACGCATAGCTCAGTTGGTAGAGCAGCTGACTCTTAATCAGCGGGTCCTAGGTTCGAGCCCTAGTGCGTCCACCACCTTCCCCCATCGCTGAACGAGTGGCTGGCGCGATGCGCCAGACGGTGTTCGACACGTCGTCGGCCACCAGCACGGCCCCACGCGGGTCGACCGTCACGCCGACCGGGCGACCGCGAACATGGTCGCCGGTGAAGAAGCCCGACAGGAAGTCGATCGGGTCGCCCGCCGGCTTGCCGCCGGCCGTGGGCACGAACACGACCTTGTAACCGACCGGCGCGGCGCGGTTCCAGCTGCCGTGCTGGCCGACGAAGATGCCGCTGGCGAAGCGCGGGCCAAGCGCGGGCACGCCGAAGGCGATGCCGAGCGGCGCGCGGTGGCTGCCGATGCTGTAGTCGGGGCGCAGCGTCGCGGCGACCTTGGCCGAATCCTGCGGGCGCACGCGCGGGTCGACGTTCTGCCCCCAATAGGCATAGGGCCAGCCGTAGAAGCCGCCGGGCCGCACCGAGGTGATGTAGTCGGGCACGAGGTTAGGGCCGAGCTCGTCGCGTTCGTTGACCGCGGCCCACAGGACGCCGCTCGCTGGGTCGACGGCGAGCGCGCTGGGGTTGCGAAGCCCCGTCGCATAGTCGCGGTGCGCGCCGGTGGCGGCGTCGACTTCCCACACGCGGGCGCGGTCGACCTCGGCGTCCATGCCGCGTTCGGTGATGTTCGAATTGGAGCCGATTCCGACGTAAAGCTTGGTGCCGTCGGCGCTGGCGGCGAGCGCCTTGGTCCAGTGATGGTTGATCCGTGACGGCAACGTCGTCACGAGCTGGGGCCGGCCGGCGGCGCGGTCCTGCCCGTCGCGGTAGGCGAAGCGGACCAGGCTGTCCTGGTTGGCGACGTAGATCGCGCCCTTGGCGTAGGCGAGGCCGTAGGGCGCGTTGAGGCCGTTGGCGAAGATGCCGCGCTGGTCGTAGATGCCGTCCCCGTCGGCGTCGCGCAGCAACGTCAGGCGATCACCACCTTTCACCGCGCTGTTGCCCTTCTTCATCAGGATCCGGGCAAGCAGATCCTTCGGCGCCTTGACCGGGGCGGCGCCGGCCTTGCCCTCGGCCACCAGCAGGTCGCCGTTGGGGAGGACGAGGACCTGGCGCGGGATTTTAAGGTCGGTGGCGATGGCGTTGACGGTAAAGCCCTCGGGGACCGTCGGCAGCGCGCCGTCCCATGCCTTCGGCGTCGGCACCTTGGTCTGCGGAAGGAGGCCACGCTGCTGCGCAGGCAGGTCGGGGTTGGGCCCATATTGCGCCGGATCGGGCTGGGCGGCGGAACAGGCGGCGAGCAGAGTCGCGGCGGTCAGCAGCAGGGCGGCGCGAGTCATGCGACACCTCCCGCGCGGCGCGTGGGGGCGGACAGGCTGGTCCACGCGGCCGCGAGCGCGAATAGCGTGGTGACGACGCTGACGATGGTCGCGTTCGGCATGGACGCCCAGGCGTCCTTGGCGTGCACGAGGCTGTTGAAGAAACCGGCTGCAAAGGTCGCGAGCCAAAGGAGCAGGACAAGGATGGCGCGCCCGGTGCGGCGGCGGATCGCGCCGATCCCCTCGACGACGATGGCAAGGCCGGTCGGCACCAGCGCGCCGACGATCAGCCACGAGGCGAAATTCTTCCACTGGACGTCGAAGGTCGCGCCATAGGCACAGTCATTGACGAGCGCGGTGGCGAAGAGCGGAAGCGGCGCGGCGACGAGCATCGCCTTCGGGATGGATGGAGATGCGAAGGAAGCCATGATGCGGTGCCTGTCCGGAAGGGGCGTTCCCTCCCCAACACCGCGACGCGCGATAGGTTTCCTCGGCGTCAGGCGGTCAAATGGCCGACGGCCTCGTCGTAGAGAGCCCGTGTGGCGGCGGCGACGATCCGGCCAGACGCGAAATCATCGCCGCCCTCCCAGTCGCCAACATGGCCGCCCGCGCCCCGCACGACCGGGATCAGCGCGTCATAATCGTGGGGCTTGAGGCTGTTTTCGATAACGAGGTCGAGGTCGCCGGTCGCGACCCGGGCGTAGGCGCAGGCGTCGAGGCCGTAGCGGGCGATGCGAACCTGGCGGCGGACCCGCTCGACGCGCTCGAACTCGCCCTCGCCGAACAGGAACGGGTCGGTAGTGGAGAAGCGGGCGTCGGCGAGCGCGGTGCAGCGGCTGGCGCGGACAGGCGTGCCGTTGCGCAGCGTGGTGCCGCCGACCGCGACGAGATGCTCGCCGAGCGCGGGCAGGTCGATCATGCCGCCGATTTGATGCCCGCCTTCGAGCAGGCCGACCAGCACCGCCCAACTCGGCAAGCCGCAGACGAAGGCACGGGTGCCGTCGATTGGGTCGAGGCTCCAGTGGGTTACCGCCCCCTCGCGGCTCCAGCCATATTCCTCGCCCCAGATGCCGTGATTGGGATAATGCTGCTCGATGACTTGGCGGAGCGCGCGCTCGGCGGCGCGGTCGGCCTCGGTGACCGGGTCGTAGGCGCCCTCTCCTTTGTCCTCGGTCGCATAGCCGGCGCGAACGGACTCGCCGATGGCGGCGCGAGCGACGGAAGAGAGGCGGTCGAAGAAGGCGCGATCCATGTCGCCGGAATGGAGCGGGACGCGAGGCCCCGCAAGCGCCCGCTGCGAAAAACGTGCGGACGATGACACCTTTTGCCATGCGGGCCCGTATATGGCGGCAAGGAGATTTGCCGATGCGCCGCTTCGTTCCCCTCGCCGCCCTCGCTCTGGCCGCTTGCTCGGTCGCGTCCGCCGCGCCCGTCCGCGTGGTTGCGGCGCCCGCGCTAGACGTGGCGGCCAGCGGCAATCGCGCGGTCGCCGTGCTCGCCGGCGGCTGCTTCTGGGGCATGGAAGGGGTCTTCGAACGCGTGAAGGGCGTGCAATCGGTGGTGTCGGGCTATGCGGGCGGAAGCAAGGCCGACGCCAATTACGCCGATGTCAGCAGCGAGCGGACCGGCCATGCCGAGGCGATACGCATCGCCTACGACCCGCGGAAGGTGAGCTACGGGACCTTGCTGCGCATCTATTTCTCGGTCGCGCATGACCCGACGCAGTTGAACCGGCAGGGCCCGGACGCGGGGCCGAGCTATCGCTCGGCCGTCTTCCCGCAGAATGCGCAGCAGGAGAAGGTTGCCAAGGCCTATATCGCCCAGCTGACGAAGGCGCGGGCGTTCGGCCAGCCCATCGTCACGCGAATCGAGCGCGGCGCCTTCTTCCCGGCCGAGGCGGTCCACCAGGATTTCATGCGCCGCAACCCGCGCCATCCGTACATCCTGGCGCATGACGTGGCGAAGGTGCGCGCACTTCAGACGGCCTTTCCCAAGCTCGTGCGCGGCTGATCGTCCCGATCCGGCACGGATCGTAACCATTCCTGCCAGAACCTTACCCGCGCCGTAACCGCGTCTTTACGCCCCTCGTCTACGAAGGCGGTTCAATTAGGTGCCTTAGGAGACGAGGAGACATGGCGAGCATGCCGGTCGTGAGCGAAACCAGCCTGTCGATCGCCGCCGCGCAGCAACAGCGCGTCGCGGACCATGGCTCGCATCGCCATGCCTATTGCACGGCCCTCGCCGCGGCGACCGGCCCGTCGGCCGCCCGCAACCTGTCGGACGCGGTCCACCTCCTGTGCACGGTGCATGGCAAGTTCCCGGGCCTCGCCGACCTGGCGCTGGGCGCGGCAGCGGCCGGCCCGGTGCGCGAATGGCTGCGCGAGGCCGCCGACGGATTTGAGCGCGAACGGCTCTACCTCGTCCGCCTGACCTCGGCGGTCGGGCCTTTGCCCTCCACGCCCGGCGCGGCGCAGAGCGAATCGGCGCTGGTCGCGCTTCGCCACGCGATCGAGACGCTGGCCAAATCGGAACGGCGCGGCTGCGCGCTCGGCGCGGCCACCGCGATGATCCACGATTGGAAGGCGATCCGCCCGATCCTCGACCGCGCCGCCGAGCGCAGCGGCATCGAACGGCCCGACGTGACCCTGCCCGACGACGAGTCGGTCGCGGCGGTCATCGAACTGGGCACTGACGGCGTTGCGAGCGAGCGCGCGCTCGCCTTCGGGTCGGAGCAGATGCTGCTGCAGCACCGCGCCCTGTTCGACCTCCTCGAGGCGCGCGCCGAGGCCCGCGACCACTCCTGACGCTTGCCGCGCGGCCCCGCCATGGATAGGCGGTTGGCATGCGCTTTGAAGGCACCTCCGACTATGTCGCCACCGACGACCTCAAGGTCGCGGTCAACGCCGCCGTCAAGTTGCGGCGACCCCTCCTCGTCAAGGGCGAGCCCGGCACCGGCAAGACCGTGCTGGCGCACGAGATTGCCGGGGCGCTCGGCGCGCCGCTGATCGAATGGCACATCAAGTCGACCACGCGTGCCGTCCAGGGCCTCTACGAATATGACGCGGTGGCGCGGCTACGTGACGGCCAGCTCGGCGACCCGCGCGTGCACGAGATTTCCAACTACATCCGCAAGGGCAAGCTGTGGGAGGCGTTCACCGCACCCCAGCTTCCGGTCCTGCTGATCGACGAGATCGACAAGGCCGACATCGAGTTCC
>CAZKCD010000032.1:0-17208 GCA_964551235.1 uncultured Sphingomonas sp. | reverse complement strand
GCCCCGCCCGTCAGTTCCTCATAGGCGCGGCGAACCCAAGTAGTGCGAAGGACCTCGGTAAAAGTGCCGATATGCGGCAGGCCCGACGGACCGTAGCCGGTCTCGAAGATCATCGGCGCGCCATCCGGCTTCCCGTTCGGCCAGCGCTTCAGGAGCTTGCGCGCTTCCTCGTAGGGCCAGGCCTTGGAAATGGTGGCGGCCTTCTGGATGGCGGCGGCGTCGCTCAACTGTTGCCCTTTCGTTCCGTAATGCGCATGGGGGAGAGGTCGTGTCTTCCCCTTTGCCCCTTCCGTCGCTGCATGCAACCCATGCCGGCATCTGGACCGCGCAAGGTGATGCGGTGCGCGGACTGTCGCGGGGCGAGGCGGTCGGCGCCTTGGCGCAAACACCGCACATCCTTCTGAACGCGCCGGTCGTCGGCCAGCGGCTGGGCTATCCCGAGGTTAGTGGGCTCGACCTGCTGGAACTGTTCGCCTTCGTGCATCCGGCACGTTTTGCGGTGCCGACGGTGAGCGGGCTTGCGCGCGCGGTCGGGGTTGCCGCGCCGACCGACGAGGCAGGCGCGACCGCCACTCTGGTCCGGATCGCGCAAGCGCTGCTCGACCGGCTGGATGACCCCGACTGGGCGGAGCGCGAGGGCGCGTGGACGGTCGGGCAGACCTTGTGGCGGCTGGGCTGGAACTGGGCGCCGTTCATCGGCGAACGATTGGCCAAGCCGGAACGCGGCGAGCGGATGCTCTTCTCCCGGTTGCCGCAGTGGGAGGAACAATCGGAGCGGCCACCGCCGCGCACCGTTTCGATCGGCGCGGGCGAGGCCGAGGCACGACTGGCGCAATTGACCGGTGCCGGGGCGGAGGCACGTGCCGGGCAACGCGCGATGGCGGGTGAGGTCGCGCAGATTTTTGCGCCGCGCGCCAAGGCCGGCGAGCCCAACGTGCTGCTGGCCGAGGCGGGGACCGGGATCGGCAAGACCTTGGCCTATCTGGCGCCGGCGTCCTTGTGGGCCGAGAAAGCGAACGGCGCGGTGTGGGTGTCGACCTACACCAAGGCGCTGCAGCGCCAACTCGACGCCGAAGGCCACAAGATCATCGCCGACGAAGCCGAGCGCAAGCGGCGGATCGTGGTGCGGAAGGGGCGCGAGAATTACCTTTGCCTGCTCAACCTCGAGGACGCGATGCAGGGCGGGTTCGCGGGGCGCGCGGCGATCCTGGCGCAACTGGTCGGGCGCTGGGCCGCCTTTTCGAAGGACGGCGACATGGTCGGCGGCGACCTGCCCGGCTGGCTGCCGAGCCTGTTCCGACGCGCCGGCGCAACGGCGCTGACCGACCGGCGCGGCGAGTGCGTCTATGCCGGCTGCCCGCACTACCGGAAATGCTTCATCGAACGGGCCGAGCGGGCGAGCCGCGATGCCGACCTCGTCATCGCCAACCACGCGCTGGTGATGGTCAACGCCGCGCGCGGACGGCCCGACGCGCCGCAGCGGATCGTGTTCGACGAGGGCCATCACCTGTTCGATGCCGCCGATTCGACCTTCGCCGCCGCGTTGACGGGTCAGGAAGCGATCGAGCTGCGACGCTGGATCGTCGGGCCGGAGGGTAAGAGCCGCGGCCGAAGACGTGGTCTTGCCGCGCGACTGCTGGATGTGTGCAGTTACGACGAGCAGGGCAATGAAGCCCTCGATGCGGCGGTCGAGGCGGCGCGGATGCTGCCGAGCGACGGTTGGCTCGGGCGGTTGGCGGAGAATGATCCGTTCGGGCCGGTGGAGCGGCTGCTGAGCGAAGTGCGCGGCACCGTCTACGCGCGGGCCAAGGCGCAGGAGGCGGGCTACGCGATCGAGACCGAACTGGCCGAACCCGACGGGGCCTTCGTGGCGGCCGCCGTGGCGGCGATGGAGGCGCTCGAATCGCTCGCCAAGCCCTTGGCGACCTTGGGTCGGCGGTTGGAAGCGATCCTCGAGGACGCGCCCGACTGGCTCGATTCGCAGGCGCGGGCGCGGGTCGAAGGTGCGATCAACGGGCTGACCTGGCGGCGCGAGACATTGGCCGCGTGGATTTCGCTGCTTGGGCGGGTCGGCGGAACGGCTGATCCGGACTTCGTCGATTGGCTGGCGGTCGACCGGGTCGAGGGTCGCGAATATGATATCGGGCTTCACCGCCACTGGCTCGACCCGACGCGGCCGCTTGCCAAGGCGGTGATCGAGCCGGCGCACGGTGTGCTGGTGACCAGCGCGACCTTGCGCGGCGGCGAGGATTGGGCGGCGGCCGATGCGCGCACCGGGGCGGCGCACCTCGCGCGGCCCGCCGATCACTTCGCGGCGGCCAGTCCCTTCGATTATGGCGCGCAATCCGAAGTGTTGATCGCGACCGACATTCCGCGCGGCGACCTGGCGGCGCTGGCCGGGGCTTATGGGCGGCTGATTGAGGCGGCAGGGGGTGGGACGCTGGGGCTGTTCACCGCCATTGCGCGGTTGCGCGCCGTCCACGCCCGGATCGCCGACCGGCTGGCCCGCGCGGGCCTGCCGCTCTACGCGCAGCACGTCGATCCAATCGATACCGGCACGCTGGTCGATATCTTCCGGGACGATCCGCGCGCGAGCCTTCTCGGCACCGACGCGTTGCGCGACGGCGTCGACGTGCCGGGCGACTCCCTTCGGCTGGTGGTGATGGAGCGGGTGCCTTGGCCGCGCCCGACGGTGCTGCACGCCGCGCGGCGGATGGCGGGCGGCGGCAGTGCCTACGACGACCGTGTCGTCCGCGCGAAACTGGCGCAGGCCTTCGGGCGGCTGATCCGCCGGCAGGGCGACCGCGGCCAGTTCGTCGTCCTGTCGAGTGCCTTCCCGAGCCGCCTGCTCCGTGCCTTTCCGCCCGAGGTGGCGGTGCATCGCCTGCCCTTCGATGCGGTGCTGGACAGGGTGCGGGCAGGACCGTCCGGCCTGGTCCGGGCGGCAACGGCCGATGCCTAGGCTGCTGTTGATGCGCCACGCCAAGTCGAGCTGGGCGGACAGCACGCTCGAAGATCACGAACGGCCTTTGAACGCTCGCGGGGTCGCGGCGGCGACAGCAATGGGCAAATATTTCGCCCGCGAAGGGATCGTGCCCGACCGGCTGCTCGTCAGCACCGCACGGCGGACGCGCGAGACGATCGCCGGCGTGCTGGCCCAAACGACAGGCTGGCCCACGCCGGCATTCGAGGAGCGCCTATACGCCGCGTCGGCGTCCCGACTGGCCGGGCTCGTGCGGGCGACAGAGGCCAACATTCGAACGTTGATGCTCGTCGCCCACAATCCCGGCATGCAGATGCTGGCGTGCGACCTCGGTGGGCGCGACGCATCGCGCGTGGTCGGCAAATTCCCGACCGGTGCGCTGGCGACGATCGAATGGGACGGGTCGTGGGCGGAGGCCGGGCGCGGCGCGCTGACGCATTTCGTGGCGCCGCGCGACCTCTAGTCGGAAAGGGCGGCGACCAAGCGGTCGCGAAGGTCCACCAATTTCTCGTAATCCACGCCCGGCGAGACGGGCGACGTGACCGCCGGGCTAGCCATCGGCGCGTGCGTCGGCGGTTCAGCGGCGGGCGGCGGCGCGACGGGCGTCGCGTCGGATGAACCGGTGCGCAGCAGTTTCTGGACGCCGCGGATCGTATACCCCTCGACCGTCAGCAGGCGCTGGATCCGGCGCGCAAGCGCGACATCCGCGGGGCGATAATAGCGGCGGTTACCCGCGCGCTGAAGCGGCCTCAATTGCGGAAACTTGGTTTCCCAGTAGCGCAGAATGTGCTGGGCGACGCCAAGCTCGTCCGACAGTTCGCCGATCGTCTTGAACGCGTTCGGATCCTTGTCGCCCGCCATCCGCGACCTAGCGCGCGATCCGGTCGCGCATGATCTGGCTGGCGCGGAAGGTCATCACGCGGCGCGGCGCGATCGGCACTTCGACGCCGGTCTTCGGGTTGCGGCCGATACGCTCACCCTTGTCGCGCAGGATGAAGCTGCCGAAGCCCGAAATCTTGACGTTCTGGCCTTCCGACAGCGCGTGGCACATGTGGTAGAGCAGGCGTTCGACCATGCTGGCGCTTTCGGCGCGCGACAGGCCGAGTTTGCGATGCACAAGGTCCGCAAGGTCCGCGCGGGTCAGCGTGTTGCCATCCGACTGGTCGTGCGTGCGAGCGATTCCGGCGTCCGCCATGTCCAACTTCCCTTCCCCCTTTGCCGCCATCGCTGGCGTCATTTTGTCGAGCCTAACCAAAAAGATGCGGCTGGGCAATCGGATTGGATGAAAGGTCGATCAGTAACGGACCGCAGCCGCGCCCCAGGTAAATCCGCCGCCCATCGCCTCGAGCACGATGAGGTCGCCCCGCTGGATGCGCCCGTCCTTGACCGCGGTATCGAGCGCGAGCGGGACCGACGCAGCCGACGTGTTCGCGTGCTGGTCGACCGTGACGACCACCTTCTCCGCCGGGAGACCCAGCTTGCGCGCGGTCGCGTCGAGGATCCGCGCGTTGGCCTGGTGCGGCACGACCCAGTCGACATCGTCCGGCGTGAGGCCGGCAGCATCGAGCACTTCGCCCATCACGTCGGTGAGGTTGACGACGGCGTGGCGGAAAACCTCGCGCCCCTTCATGCGCAGCTTGCCGACCGTGCCGGTGGTGGAAGGGCCGCCATCGACATAGAGCAGTTCGTTGTGACGGCCATCGGCATGGAGCTTGGTCGCGAGAATGCCGCGCTCCCCGTCCTCGGCGGTCAGGACGATCGCGCCGGCGCCGTCGCCGAACAGCACGCACGTCCCGCGATCCTCCCAATCGAGGATGCGACTGAAGGTCTCCGCGCCGATCACCAGCGCGGTATCTGCCGCACCGGAGCGCACCATCGAATCGGCGACCGACAGCGCGTAGAGGAAGCCGGTGCACACGGCGTGGACGTCGAAGGCGATGCAATCGTCGATCCCCAGCGCGGCCTGCACCTTGGTGGCCGTCGATGGGAAGGTCTGGTCGGGGGTGGCGGTGGCCAGCACGATGAGGCCGACCTTGCCCGCGTCGATCCCGGCATGGGCCAGCGCGGCGCGGGCTGCGGCGGTCGCCAGCGTGCCCGTGGTCTCGCTATCGTCGGCGATGTAACGGCTACGGATACCCGTGCGCTCGACGATCCATTCGTCCGAGGTGTCGACCCGGTCGGCCAATTCGGCGTTGGTGACCTTGCGGGCGGGAAGGGACGAGCCGACCCCCGCGATGGTGGCGCGGCGAGTCATTTGGCGAAGCTGTCGTCGGCGAAGGCGTGGGCGCGGAAATTGTCGAGGTCCTCGCCGATCTTGCGGGTGATGTCGTTCGAAATCATCCGCGCCGCGACGCCGATGGCGTTGGCGACTCCCTTCGGATTGGCGCTGCCGTGGCTCTTCACGACGAGGCCGTTGAGGCCGAGGAAGACGGCACCATTGTGATTGTTGGGGTCGAGGTGGACCTTGAGCAGTTCGAGCGCCGGCTTGGACAGCGCGAAGCCCGCCTTGGAGCGCAGCGACGAAGTGAAGGCGCGGCGCAGCAGGTCGGTCACGAAGCGGGCCGTGCCTTCGGCGGTCTTAAGGGCGATGTTGCCCGAAAAGCCGTCGGTGACGACGACGTCGACATCGCCGCGCGACAATTTGTCGCCTTCGGTGAAGCCGTCGAAGACCATCGGCAGATAATCGGCATCGCGCAGCAGCGCTGCCGCTTCCTTCAGCTCGTCGGTGCCCTTCAATTCCTCGGTGCCGATGTTGAGGAGCTTCACCCGCGGCTTGTCGAGGCCGTGGACGGTACGGGCGTAGGCCGACCCCATCACCGCGAACTGGACCAGGTTCTGCGCATCGCACTCGGTGTTCGCGCCGAGGTCGAGCATGACGAGGTCGGTATCGCCGAGTGTCGGCAGCAAGGCGGCGAGCGCGGGGCGGTCGATGCCGGGCATGGTCCGCAGCGCCAGCTTGGCGATCGCCATCAGCGCGCCGGTATTGCCGGCCGACAAGGCGGCGGCCGCGCGGCCGTCCTTCACGGCGTTGATCGCCATGCCCATCGACGTGCCCTTGGCGCGGCGGATGGCCTGGCTCGGCTTTTCGGTGCCGGAGATGGCGTCGGCGGTGTGGTGGACCTCCACCGCCTTCTTGAACGACGGGTGCTTCTTCAGCTCGGGCGCGATCAGCGCCTCGTCGCCATAGACGTCGAAATGCAGGCTTGGGTCGCGACGATAGGCGCGGGCCATCCCGGCGATCATCACCGCCGGGCCGACGTCACCACCCATTGCGTCAATCGCGATCCGTGGGCTCACGGCCATGTCAGCCTTGCCCCTTCGCGATCCGCTCAGGCCTCGGGCTGGATGATCTCGCGACCGTTGTAGTGGCCGCAGGACGAGCAGAGCACGTGCGGGAGCTTGAGCTCACCACAGTTCGGGCACTCCTGGAAGTTCTTGGCTTCCAGCGCGTGATGGCTGCGGCGCATGTTGCGCTTCGAGGGCGAGGTTTTTCTCTTGGGGACGGCCATTGCGGCTCTACCTTCACTTCAGTCCAAAAAAATCAGCGACTCTCCCCGCCCGGCGCGCGCGTAATTCCCGAGGGAAACCTCGCGGCGGCGAATGGATTGTCGCGAACGAAGGCGCCCTATAGCGAAACGACGGGCGAGCGCAAGGCTTTCGCGCCGCGCTCAGGCTTGGCGGCCGGCCTTGGGCAGGATGGCCATCGGCGGGCTGGTGCGGTTGGTCGCCGGGCCGAGCTTCTTGAGGTCGAAGGGAGTGGCGAACTGGACGCCGACGCTGCGGCCGTTGGTCCAGACGACCTTCGCGTCGAGCAGCGCATCGGCGGAGATGTCAAGGCGCAGCGGTGCGCCGACGGCGAACGGCTCGTCGCATTCGAGGAGGGCGCCGCCGCGCGAGATGTTGCGCAGGCGCGCCCCGATCGTGCCGTGCTCATGATGGACGATGGCGCCGCGAATCAGCTTGAACCGTTGCTCGCGCGGCTTCAGCGGCACTTCCTCGACCTGGCTGGCGCGGGTCGCGAATTCGAACGCGTCGTCGGCCAGCATCGGCTTGCCGAAGATGAAGCCCTGGACCAGCCCGCAGCCCAGCCGGCGGACCAGTGCCAGTTCGTCCGGCGTTTCGACGCCCTCGGCGGTGGTCTGCATCTTCAGGTCGGCGGCAAGGCCGACCATCGCGCGGATGAGCGCGGCGCTGCGGCTCGTTTCGTCCGACGCGCCCTGCACGAAGCTGCGATCGATCTTGATCTTGTCGAACGGAACGGTGCGCAGGTAGCTGAGGCTGGAGAAACCGGTGCCGAAGTCGTCGAGCGCCAGCTTGATTCCGACATCCTTGAGGCTGGCGATCGTGTCGTGGACATGGGCGTCGTTGCCGAGCAGCACGCCTTCGGTGATCTCCAGCTCCAGCCGGCGTGCCTCGAGACCGGTCTCGCTGAGCACCGCGCGGACGGTGCCGGGCAGCGAACGCAGCTTGAATTGCAACGGCGAGAGGTTGACCGCAATGGACACGTGACGCGGCCAGCGCTTCGCCTCGCGGCAGGCGGTGCGCAGCACATACTCGCCGATCTGGTCGATCAGGCCGATTTCCTCGGCCAGCGGGATGAACTGGGCCGGGCTGATCGGTCCGAGCGTGGGATGGTCCCAGCGGACCAGCGCCTCGAAGCCCGTCGTCGCCTCGGTGTTCGCGTCGACGCTGGGCTGGAAGACGACGTAGAGCTTTTCTTCCTCGACCGCCGCGCGCAGTTCGTTCTCGAATCGCTGCCGGTCGCGCGCTTCGTCGTTCATCTTCGATTCGAAGAATCGGTAGACGCCGCGGCCCGCGGCCTTGGCGGCATAGAGCGCCAGGTCGGCATCGCGGATCAGGTCGTCGGCGGTGCGGTCGTCGTAGTCTGAGGTGACGATCCCCACCGAGGTGCCGATCGAGACGTTGTTCCCGTCGATGAAATAGGGCTTCGACAGATAGTCGATGACATTCTGCGCAAGCTCCGACAGTTCGACGCGGTCGGCCAGTGCCGGGAACACCACTTCGAATTCGTCGCCGCCGAGACGGCCGACCTGGCCCTTGTCGCCGATCGTCTCGGTCAGCCGCAGGGCGACAAGCTTGAGCAACGTGTCGCCGGCGGGGTGACCCAGCGTGTCGTTGACCGCCTTGAAGCGGTCGAGGTCGAGCAGGAAGATTGCGCAGCGCTGCTTGCGACGCACCGCGCTGACCAGCGCGTCGTCGAGCGCGCGGCGAAGCATCGCACGGTTGGCGAGGCCCGTTAGCGAATCGAACCGGGCGAGGCGGTCGAGTTCGACTTCCGAGCGACGCTTCTCGGTGAGGTCGGCGGCAAAGCCGCGAAACCCGAAGAAGCGCCCGGCCTCGTCATGCACCGGGCGACCGGAAATCGACCACCAGATTTCGTTCTTCGACTTTGCCTCGACGATCAGGTCCTGGAAGGCGACGTGGCTCGACAGGTAAAAGCCGAGCGTCCGCTCCGAGGCGGGCGAGGCGTCGCGGGTCGGCGGAGCGATGATGTCGGTGAACGGCCGGTCGACGAGGTCGGCCGGTTCGCGGCCCAGGACGTGCGCGACGCTGTCGCTGAGGTAAGTAAGAAGCCCGTCGCGGTTGGTTTCCCAGAACCAGCCTTTGCCGCTTGCCTCGAACTCGGCGAGCAGGGCGTCGGAGCGGGCGGACGGCGCGTCGTCGCTCCGCTCGGCCGCCCGTCGGCCGCCGCGCCATTTGCTCGTGAATCCCTGCACCATTCGCTCCACGGCCGGAGCAATGGCAGAAGATGGTTACGATAGTGTTTGCAAAGAGGGCGATCAGGCGCCGGCGAGCACCCGGTCGGCGACGTAGGGATTGCTCGCGCGTTCGTGGGCGAACGTGCTCATCGGTCCGTGTCCCGGGACGAAGGCGGTGTCGCCGCCCATCGGCCAGAGCCGCTGGGTGATCGAATCGATCAGGTCCTGGTGATTGCCGCGCGGAAAGTCGGTCCGGCCCATCGATCCCTGGAACAGCACGTCGCCGACGATCGCCAGCTTCGATTCGGGGTGGTGGAAGACAACGTGGCCGGGCGTGTGCCCGGGGCAGTGGCGGACGTTGAGCGTCAGCTCGCCGACCGTGACCGTGTCCCGGTCCTGCAGCCAGCGGTCGGGCGCGAAGGGCTTGCCGTTGATGCCGTAGCGATGGCCGTCCTCCTCCAGCTGGGAAATCCAGAAAAGGTCGTCCTCGTGCGGGCCCTCGATCGGCACGCCGAGCTCGGCCGCCAGGATGCCCGCCTGGCCGCAATGGTCGATATGCCCGTGGGTGATGAGGATCTTCTCGATTGTCACGCCCGCCTGCGCGGCGGCCGCCTTCAGCCGGTCGAGGTCGCCGCCCGGATCGACGAAGGCGCCGCGCATCGTCTTGGTGCACCACAAGAGCGTGCAGTTCTGCTGCAGCGGAGTGACCGGCACGATGGCGGCGCGGAGCGGAGGAAGGGGGTCGGTCATTTCAGTAACGTCTGGTCCCAGAACAGGAGGGTGGCCCAGAACAGATAGTCCTGGTTTTCCTTCTTGGCGAAGCCGTGGCCCTCGTTTTCGCCGACCAAGTACCAGACGGTCCGGCCCTCGTCGCGCAGCTTCTTGACGATCTGGTCGGCCTCCGACTTGGGCACGCGCGGGTCGTTGGCGCCCTGCACGACGAACAAGGGCGCCTTGATTTCGCCGATGCGGCGCAGCGGGGAGATTTCCTCCAGCTTGGCGCGCTGCTTGGGGTCGCGCTCGTCGCCATATTCGACCCGGCGCAGGTCGCGGCGATAGCTTTGCGTATTCTCGAGAAACGTCACGAAATTGCTGATCGCGACATTGCACAGCGCGCCCTTGAAGGCGTCCGGATAATGGATCGCGGAAGCGTAGCACATGTAGCCGCCGTAGGAGCCGCCCGTAACGGCCATCCGCGCGCCGTCGATGGCCTTGTCCGCCTTCAGGCGGGTGAGGAAGGCGCCGATGTCCTTGACCGAATTTTCGCGAAGGAACGGGCCGTTGTCGAGGCTGACGAATTTCTTGCCGTAGCCGGTCGAGCCGCGGACGTTGGGGTAGAAGATCGCGATGCCCTGCTCGTTCAGCAGATAGTTGCTGCGGCCCAGGAAGCCGGGCGTCGACTGGCCTTCCGGCCCGCCGTGGATGTTGACGATCAGCGGGCGCTTGCCCGGGAATTTGGCCGGGTCCGGTCGGTAGAGGAAACCGCTGACCTCCAGCCCGTCGAAGCTCTTCACCGTGATCAGCTCGGGCTCGACGTTGACCGACGGGTCGAGGCCACCGGTCTCGCTCGCCGTCCAGCGGGTGAGCGCGAGCGTGGTTGGGTCGAGCGAATAAGCGTCGGTCGCGCTCTTGGCCGACGTCAGGCTGAAACCCAGCGTCCCCCACGGCGCGAACTCGAGGCCGCCGATGCCCCCGGCCGGGATCGAATCGACGCGGCGGGCGGTGCCGCTGGCGACATCCATCAGCGACAGCCGGCTGATTCCGGCCTCGTTGGTGACCATCGCGATGGTGCGTCCGTCATGGCTGATCGCGAAGGCGTCGACATCCCACTTGGTGGCCGGGCCGCGCGGTGTGAACTTGCCGGTGGCAAGGTCGACGGTGCCGAGCCGCTGGAAGTCGCTTCCCTCGTCCGAGGTGACCCACAAGGTGCCGTCGGGCGCGAACTCGGCGCCGGAATAGCTGACGTCCTTGGAATGGTCGCCGAGCGGGGTGAGCTTGTTGGTGGCGAGGTCGAGCAGATGCAGGTTCGACTTGGTCACCGAGATATATTGGATCACCAGCGCGCGGCCGTTGCCGGGCGCGAAATCGGCAATTGCCCAGCCGCCGCCCTGCACTTCGGCGACGCGGCGCTTCGTCGCCGGATCGCGCGGGTTCATGACGTAGAGGTCGCTGTCGGTGCCGTTGCGCTCGGTCGAGCTGAAGCCGATCAGCGATCCGTCCTTGCTAAACGGGCCGAGGCCGTTGCGGCTCTTGCCGCCCGCGCTCAGCAGGCGCAGCCGCCCGTCCTTCAACGTGTAGATCTGGAAGAATTCGTCGCCGCCATTGTCCTTGGAGGTGACGAGCACGTCGCCGGTGGGCGACCAGCGACCGCCGACCGGCTCGGCCTCGAAGCTGATCTGGCGGCGCATGCCCATCGGCATCGCGACGCTGTGCAACTGGCTGACGTTGCCGAAACGGGTCGAGATCAGCATCGAGCGATCGCGCGCGTTCCAGCCGGCAAAGCCTGCTCCGCGCGATTCCATGTAGGGACGCGAGGCCGCGGCGAGCGCGTCGGGAATGGCGGGCAGCCCGTCCGCGGTCAGCGCGGCAGGCTTCGCGACCTGGGCAACGGCGGGGGTGGCGATCCCGGCGAGCAGGGCGGCGACGATCATTCGGCTCATCATGGTTTCTCCCTGTGTTCGGTCGGCATCCTTCCCGCGACCGCGTGCGGGCACAAGGCGGGGTGGACCCGCCGGTCGAATCACTTCGGCAGTTGGTCGAGCGCCGGCTTTTCCGCCGCCATCGCCTTGGCCGTCGCCTCGGCACCGCGCAGCGCGCGGATGGCATTGCCGCCCGCAAGCTTGGCGAGGTCGGCGTCGCTCCAGCCGCGGGCGATCAGCTCGGCGAACAGGCGCGGATAGGCCTCGACGCCCTCCAGGCCGGTCGGCGTGTACGGAATTCCGTCATAGTCGCCGCCGATCCCGACATGGTCGTGACCGGCGACGCGGGCGACATGCTCGATATGGTCGGCGACGAGACGGACGTCGGTTGCGGGGCGCGGGTTGGCCGCTTCCCAGGCCTTGAGGCCCTCGGCGACCGCTGCCTTGCTGGCGCGGTAGACCTGCCCGAGGCGCGCTTCCTCGCCGGCGCGGCGCGCCGACCAGTCCCACACGTCCTTCGAGATGAAGCCCGGTACGATCGTCACCATCACCACGCCGCCGTTGGCCGGAAGCAGGCGCAGCACGTCGTCGGGCACGTTGCGCGGATGGGACGAGATGCCGCCGGCCGAACTGTGCGAGAAGATGACCGGCGCGCGGCTGGCGGTGATCGCCTGGCGCATCACGTCGGGCGAGACGTGGGAGAGGTCGACCAGCATGCCGAGACGGTTCATCTCCTTTACCACGGCGAGGCCGAAGGGCGACAGGCCCTTGTGCTTGGGCTCGTCGGTCGCGCTGTCGGCCCATTCGGTGGTCTGGTTGTGGGTCAGCGTCATGTAGCGCACGCCCAGTTCGTGGAAGAGGCGGAGCGCGGCGAGGCTGCCGCCGATCTGCCGCCCGCCCTCGATCCCGAACATCGAGGCGATTCGACCCTGGCGGTGGATCCGGACGAGGTCGTCGGCGGTGCGCGCCTGTTCGAGATGGCGCGGATAGGCGGCGATGATCCGCTTGGCGGTGTCGATCTGCTCGATCGTCTGCCGAATTGCCTCGTCGCCCGTCACCTTGCCGTCGATATAGACCGACCAGAATTGCCCGCCGACCCGGCCGGCGCGCAGCCGGGCCATGTCGGTCATCAGCGGCGGCGTCCATCGGTCGGTGCCGCTTTCGAGCCCGTCCACCTTCAGCTGGTAATCCTCGCGCAGCGCGTAGGGCAGGTCGTTGTGCCCGTCGATCAGCGGGGTCGCTTTGAGGATGCGGTCGATGCGGGCCTGGACCTTGGGGTCGATCGCCTGGGCCGAGGCGGGAAGGGCGATGCTGCCGAGCAGAGCGGCGAGGAGGAGTTGGCGCATGGCGGCGACTTTACGGGGGACGCGCTTGCGGTCAATGCGGGGAACGTGGACGACGCGGCCTTCCTCCTGTTCGACGATGCCCGCGACGGCGGTGCGCCGGCCCGGTTTTACGCCAAGCCGGTCGGTGAGGTGGTGGCGTGGCAAGCCGACGAAGTCCTCCCCGCGCTCGAGGCGATCCGGGTGGCGGTGCGCGCGGGACGGCATGCCGCGGGGTTCCTGACCTACGAGGCCGGATGCGCGCTCGATCCCAAGACGGTGGGTCTGACGCGCCGGCGCGAGGGGATGCCGTTGTTGTGGTTCGGCCTGTTCGACGGTTTCGACACGGTCGCGGTCGAACAGGTGCTGGGCGATCCGATGGCGGCGTGGCTGGGGACGCCGGTGCCGCGATCACCGTGCGAGCACTATATGGCGGCGGGCGAGGTCGTTCGTAAGCACCTGTTTTCCGGGGATTATTACCAGGCGAACCTGACCTTCGGCTGTGATGTGCCGATGCTCGGTCCGCCGCTCGGCGCCTATGCGCGGATCCGGAGGCGTTCGGCGGCGGGCTGGGGCGGGGTGGTGCGCTATCCCGGCGGGTGGCTGCTGTCGGCCAGTCCCGAGCAGTTCGTGACGCTGAAGGCGGGCGTGCTGGAGGCCAAGCCGATGAAGGGCACCGCGCCGCGCCACGCCGATCCTTCCGAGGACCGGGCGGCGGCGGCCGCGCTGGCCGCCGACCCCAAGCAGCGCGCCGAGAATCTGATGATCGTCGACCTGCTGCGCAACGACCTGGCGCGGGTGGCGGCGACGGGCAGCGTCGACGTGCCCGACCTGTTCGCGGTCGAACATTATCCGACGGTGCACCAGATGGTGAGCCGGGTGACGGCGCAGCTGCGCGATGGGCTGGACGCTCTGGACGTGCTGAAGGCGCTGTTCCCGTGCGGGTCGATCACCGGCGCGCCCAAGTTCGCGGCGATGGAAAGCCTCCATGCCCTCGAGCCCGAGCCGCGCGGGGCCTATACCGGGTCGATGGGCTGGATCGCGCCCGACGGCGACATGGCCTTCAACGTGCTGATCCGGACGCTCGAAGTGACCGATGGCGCGGCGGTCGCGCGCCTCGGCCTCGGATCGGGGCTTGTGGTCGACAGCGTGATGGAGAATGAATGGGCCGAGTGCCTGCTCAAGGGAAGTTTCGTGACGCCTGACGCCGCCGAGTTCGATCTGATTGAGACCATGCGATTCGAGCCCGAGGGCGGCATCGCGAACCTGGAACGCCATCTCGACCGGCTGAAGGATGCCGCGGCGACCTTCGGCTTCCGCTTCGACCGGCACGACGCGCGCAACGAATTGCAGGCCGCGACCTTCCGCCACACCAAGCCGGCGATGCTGCGCCTGTTGCTGTCGCCCAAGGGGTCGATGGCGATCGAGCTGAAGCCCGCGCCGATGCGGCCCGAGGAGCCGGTCGCGGTGGCGGTGCGCCCGCTGCCGGTCGACCCGGCCGACGTGCGGCTACGCTTCAAGACGACCTCGCGCCGCTTCTACGACGAGACGCGCAAGGAAAGCGGCGCCTACGAGACGATCTTCGTGGATCCCGAGGGCCATGTGACCGAGGGCAGCTTCACCACCGTCTTCGTCGAGCGCGACGGCAAGTATCTGACCCCGCCGGTCGCGCGCGGGCTGATCCCGGGCGTGCTGCGCGCCAAGCTGATCGACGAGGGCAAGGCCGAGGAAGCCGACCTGACGGTCGAGGACCTGAAGGACGGCTTTTTCGTCGGCAATTCGCTGCGCGGGATGATCCGGGCGACGTTGGCCTAGGCCGCGATCGGGAAACGCAGCAGGCGGTCGGTGACGGGGACGAGCGCGGCGGCGCCCGTGCCGACCTTCTTCACGATTTCGGGATGATGGGCGTCGAGCCCGCCGGTCAGCGCGCCGAAGGCCGGGAAGATGAGCTTGGTCTCGCTGGCAACGAAGCAGCGGCGCGAGACGTGGCGGCCCTTCACGTTGAGGCGCAGCTTAGGGTGGAAGTGGCCGCTCATTTCCGGTGTCGGGTCGGCGCGGTGCGCCTCGTGCCGAAGCGCGATACCGTCGACTTCGAGTTCCTCGATGATCCGGCCGCCGCAATGATCGATGAAGCCGGCGTCGTGGTTGCCGGTGATCCACACCCAGTCGAGGCGGCCGGTGAGGTCGGTGAGCAGGGCGCGCGCGGCCTCGGGCAGGCGGTCGCAGCCGAAGCGGTCGTGGAAGCTGTCGCCGAGGCAGTAGAGCGTGGTCGCCTGCGTCGCGGCGACGACGCGGTCGAGCGCGCGCAGCGTGTCGAGCGAATCATAAGGCGGCAGGAACTGGCCGAGGCGGGCGAACCAGCTGGCCTTTTCGAGGTGCAGGTCGGCCACCAGCAACGCCTTGCGTTCCGGCCAGAACAGGGCGCCCTCGGGATGGGCGAGAAAGTTTCGGCCGGCGAACGAAAGGGGAACCATGAATCGGCTGCTAGCGGGAAAACCGCGTCATTCCAAGCCGATCAGGTGATCGCGCAGCGCGCGGGCGTCGTGGAGGGCGTTGTGGGGGACGGCGCTGTTGGCGGCGGTCGAGAAGCCGGGCATCGGCACGAAGCGCAGCACGAGGCCGCCGACATGGTGCATCTGGCCGGGACCGGTGACGAGCAGCATGGCGAGCTGCGCCAGGTCCTCGGGCCAGTCGGCGATGACTTCGGGCGCCTCGTCCATCGACAGCCAGTGGGCGAGCGCCGCGGCGGCCTGCGCGCGCGGCAGGCGTTCGGATTTCAGCGCCATCGGCACATGGTCGAGAAAGGGCATGACGTGGCGTTCGACCCACGCGTCGGTCGCGGGCGTGTCGAGCACTAGGTAGAGTTCCTCGCCGCCATCCTCGGGGACAAGGGCGAGGCTGATGAGCTGGCCGCCGAAGCCGTCATATTCGGTGTCGAGGAAATAACGCATGTTGCCTTCCGCTCTGGACGCTTGGCGGTGCGGCGTCCAGTCTCCGCGACGGGCGACTCGACGAACAGGGAGAGGGCAATGAACGCTTTTAAGCGGATGATGGCCGGCGGCGCGGCGCTGGCGCTGGTGGCCGGGACGGGCGCGGCGGCACCGGGCGACCCGGGGCGCGCCAAGGTGGTCGCGGCGGCCGCGGCGAGCAAGGACGCCAACATCCAGCGCCTCAAGGACTGGATCGCGCTGCCCACCATCGCCAACATGGGCATGAACACGCCCAAGGGCGCCGAATATATGAAGCAGCTGGCGCTGGACGCCGGCTTCCAGCAGGCGCGGATCGTCGAGACGGGCGGCGTGCCGACGGTGTTTGCAACGCTGGACGCGGGCGCGAAGGACACGCTGGCGCTCTACTTCATGTACGACGTCAAGCATTTCGACCCGGCCGAATGGTCGAACCCGCCGCTGGTATCGCGAATCGTCGAGCGGCCGGGCGAAGGCACGATGCTGGTCGGGCGCGGCGCGGTGAACCAGAAGGGGCCGGAAGCGGCGTTCCTGGCCGCGTTGCACGCCTTCAAGGCGAGCGGGGTCAAGCTGCCCGTCAATCTGGTGCTGGTGGCCGAGGGCGAGGAGGAAATCGGCTCGACCAACTTCCCCAAGGCGCTGGCCGACCCGGAGGTGCGCGCGGCGCTGCAGCGATCGGTCGGGATCATGATGCCGTCGACCGGGCAGGAAAAGGACGGCGCGGCCTCGATCGACCTCGGCGCCAAGGGTGTGATCGAGGTGCAGCTGATTTCGAGCGGCGAGAAATGGGGCCGCGGGCCGAACAAGGACGTCCATTCGAGCCTGATGGCGGCGATCGACAGCCCGGCGTGGCGGCTGGTCAAGGCGCTCGACACGTTGGTCGCCGACGACGGCTTCACTCCCGCGATCGACGGCTGGTTCGAGAACGTCCGCCCGCTGAGCGCGCGGCAGAAGGAATTGATCGAGGCCGACGCCAAGGCGTCGACCGAGGCCGACGTGAAGAAGGCGCTCGGCATCAAGCACTGGATCAAGGACGAGGATTTCGTGACCTCGCAGCAGCGGCTGGCGAGCCAGCCTACGGTCAATATCCAGGGGCTGGTCGGCGGCTATACCGGGCCGGGGGGCAAGACCGTGCTGCCCGGGCGGGCGGAGGCGAAGCTCGACTTCCGGCTGGTGCCCGACATGACCAAGGAAGAGGCGGTCGCCAAGCTGAAGGCGCACCTCGCCAAGCGCGGTTTCTCGGACATCGAGGTGGTGGTGTCGGGCGGCTATAGCCCGACCGAGACGCCCGAGGACGCAATCACCGTCGCGGCGGCGGCGGCGACCTTCAAGCAGGCGGGCATCCCCTATACCTTGTTCCCGCGGCGCGCGGGCAGCTGGCCGGGCGTGATGTTCACCGGCGCGCCGCTCAAGATGGCGGCGGGGCATTTCGGGTCGGGCCGCGGCGGCGGCGCGCACGCGCCCAACGAATGGCTGCTGATCGACAGCAGCAACCCCAAGGTGCGCGGCTTTCAGGGACAGGTCGAGCTGTACGTCGACTATCTCTACGAAGTGGCGCGGGTGGCGAAGGCCAGGCCG
>CAZKCD010000031.1:0-17324 GCA_964551235.1 uncultured Sphingomonas sp. | reverse complement strand
CCGATCTGGGCGAACGGAGCCGAACCGTAGACACCGGCCGAGCTGACCGACTGGTTGCCCGACGCCGTGTAGCTGCCAACGTAGGTTTCGTTGAACAGGTTGTAGACGTTGAAGCCGATGTAGCTCTTCTCGAGGCCGACCAGCTTGCGCAGGTTGTAACGGGCGTCGAGGTTGACGAGCCAGTAGGCCGGGGTCTTCGCCGGGAACAGCTCGACGATGCCGGCCGGCACGTCGACGTCGCCCGACAGGACCGGCGCGTTGTTGTCGTAGATGTAGCGCGGGCCGGTCTTCTTGGCGGTCAGGCCGAGGTCGAGGTCGCCGATCTTGGCGAGCGCCGACAGGCCGTAGCTCCACTTGGCCGCACCGGCCTCGTACTTGCCCTTGGTGAAGGCGCAGTTGCGAAGATCGGTCGGTGTCGGGGTGCCCGACACATCGCAGTTGTAACCCGGCGCACCACCAATCTGGATGTTGTCCTTGATCTTCGATTCCGCGATCGAGCCGAACGCGTAGAAGGTCAGGGCCGGGATCGGGGCGTAAGCGACCGAGCCGTCGAGTCCGTACTTCGTGACCTTGCCGAGGTTACGGTAAACCGTCGCGTTGAGGTCCGGATCGTACGAGCTGGCGAGACGATCGGTGAAGACCGTGTGCCACACGCCGAGCTGCGCCTGGATCTTGCTGCTGCGGAAACGCAGGCCGCCGTCGAACGTGTCGGTGATTTCCGGGTTCGGATCGGCGCCCTCGGTGCCCTTGGCGAACCAGAAGCTGTTGTAGAGGTTGTCCGTGCCCGGAACCGACAGGTTCTTGGTGTAGCTGGCGAACGCCGAGAACTGGCGCGTGATGTCGTACACGAAGCCGATGTTCGGCAGCAGCTTGTTGTACTTGAACACGCGGCGCTGCGGCGGCGCATAGGTCGGGTTGAGGTTGCCGATGTCGGTGTCGATCGTGGCGACCTGGCCCGAACATTCGACAAAGCCCGAGGCCGACGAGGTGAAGCAGAAGTTCTCGAGGTCGCGCTTGAAGAAGGGCAGGCGCGCGCCGATGTTCACGGTCAGCGTGTCGTCGAAGAACGAGCCGACATATTCGCCCGCGACCTGGTTGAGGATCGCGTACGACTGGCGGTCGCGCTTCTGGAGCGCCGCGCCGTTCGGGCCGGCGATCGGGTCGTTGACCGGGAAGACGTCGAACGGCTCGCCTTCACCGTCGAGCAGGCCGACTTCGCCGGTCTGGCGGTGGTTGGCGCGGTCCCAGGTGTAGCTGAAGCGCAGCGAGTGATCGTCGTTGAAGCGGTAGCGCAGGCCCGCGATCACGCCGAAGCGGTGGGTGCGGGTCTGGCTCGGCGCGATGCCGATGACCTGGTCGAGCGTGTCGCCGTCACCGTTGAGGTCGACGCCGCCCGCGAACGGGTTACCGCCGTAATAGCCCGACACGCAGTTGACGGTCGCGCTGTTCGCGGTGGTGGCGCAGTTGGCGCGGCCGCCGGTCGGGTTGATGTCGAAGCCGAACTCGCGAACGTTGACGGTGCCGCCGCCGTTGGCCTTCACATACTGGTAGCTCGGGTCGATCGTCAGCACGAGTTGGTCGGTCAGCGAGAAACGCGAGTTGATGCGGATGTTGCCGGTGTTCGACGGGTTGTAGCGACGGTCGAACTCGGTGCCGCAGCTGTTCGGCGTGTCGGGCGCGCCGCCGGCCGGGACGTCGACGGTGCACGGGTACAGGATGTTGTACTTGCGCTCGTCGGCCTCGCTCGGGAAACCGTTCGGGGTCGGCTGCAGGTAGTTGAGGCGGACCGAACCGAAGAAGTTGTTGCGGTTCTGGTTGTAGTGGCCGCTGACCGAGACGAAGTCGCCGTTCGAGCCGATCGGCTGGTAGATCTTGGCGTTATACTGCTGCTTGTCGACCTTGCCGTAGTTGTTGAACGGGTTGTCGTTCTTCGCGGTCGAGGCCGAGAACCAGGCGCGGGTGCCCCACGGGCCGACTTCGCCGGTGTCGAACGAGGCGAAGATGCGGCGGAAGTCATACTCGCCCAGCGAGAAGACGATGCGGCCGCCCATTTCCTTGTTCGGGTTGCGGGTGCGGTAGTTGACGGTGCCGCCAACGGCCGCCGCGGTCGGGCTGTCGACGTCGGTCGAGCCGAGGTTGACGTTGACCTGCTCGATCAGTTCCGGGTCGAGCTGCTGGTTCGAATAGATGGCGTAGTTGCCCGAATCGTTCAGCGGAATGCCGTCGAAGGTCAGGCTGACGCGGTCCGAGGAGAAGCCGCGAATGGTCAGCTGGCCGCCCGACGAGCCGTAGGCGTCGTTGTTGGTGAAGTTGACGCCCGGCACCGCGTTGATGGTGTCGAGAATGGTCTGGCCCGGGTTCTGGCGACCGATATATTCCTGCGTGAGGACAGCCTTCGCCTTGGGCGTGTCGGGCGCCTGGACGCCGCCGACTTCCTGGACGCGGGTGCCGGTGATCACGATGGCTTCTTCTTCGAAGTCCTGCGAACCGGTCGACTGGGCGAAAGCGGTGGTCGGGCAGATAGCCGCCGCCGAGCAAAGAAGGATGAGCTTTTTCACTGCGTTAACCCCCCAAGGGTGCTGAAATTTGTGTAGGTGACTGTCGAGTCGGAGCGGCAGCTATAGCGTCATTGCGACGGGAATGTGACGACGGCGCTTTTCCACCAAACCAAATAATTCAAGGCGTTGCCGAGGGGACACAATCCCCCGGCAACGCCTTCGAATCGGGCGGGCCTAAAGCAGCTTTCCGCTTTATTTACAAGTCGGTCAGTAGCGGGCGTCGAGCCGCTTGCCGATCGCGACCATGAGGTAGATGGCCGGCGGCACGAGCAGCACCGAAAGCACCACCTTGGCGAGCATCTGCCCGACCAGCAGGTCGGCGATCGGGAAGACGCCATAAAAGGCGATCGAAATGAACAGCAGGGTGTCGACGATCTGGCTCAACACGCTGGCGACGGCCGAGCGGAACCAGAGCATCGAACTGCCTTCCTTGCCCTTCAGCCGGGCGAAGATGGTGACGTTGAGCAGGGTCGAGATGCCGTAGGCGACGATTCCGGCGACCCAGATTCGCGGGGTGCCGCTCATCATCAGGTTGAAGGCCTCGAGGCGCGCCGGCTCCATCTTCGGCGAGGCCGGGACGGCAAGCACGAGGAGGGTGAGCGCAAGGCTCATCAGCAGCGGCACGAAACCCCACAGGACGAGGCGGTTGGCGACCGTGCGGTCGTAGAGCTCGGCGACCGCGCTGGAGGTGACGACCAGCATCAGGAAGGCGAAAATGCCGGCCTCGACCGCGAGCGGGCCCAAGGCGACCTGCTTGTTGCCGAGCACGCCGGCGATGCAGACCATGCCGCCGTAGAAGATGGCGAAGGCGAACAGGGAAGGGCGGATCGGGGCGGCGGCGGGCGCGGGTTCGGTGCTCATGGGCGCGAAGGCCTAATCCATATTGCGGTCCGGGCAAGCCTTTTGTTGACCGCCCGCCTGCGCCCCGCTAGCGCGCGCAGCCGTGCAGCCACCAGCCCTTGATATTGTCGCCATCGGCGATGCGATCGTCGATGTCATCGCGACGTGCGACGAGGCGTTCCTGATCGAGCACGACCTTCCCAAGGGGTCGATGCAACTGCTCGATTCCGCGGCGGCCGCGAAGCTCTACGCGGCGATGGGAAGCGCGCAGGAAACCTCGGGCGGGTCGGCCGCCAACTCGATGGCCGGGATCGCCGCGATGGGCGGCCGCGCCGCCTTCGTCGGGCAGGTCGCCGACGACCAACTGGGCGCGATCTTCCGCCACGACATGAAGGCGCTGGGGGTCGCGTTCGACACGCCCAGCCTGCCGAAGACCAACCCGCAGCCGACCGGGCGCTGCCTGATCCTGGTGACGCCCGACGCGCAGCGGACGATGAACACCGCGCCCGGCGCGAGCCACGAACTGCTGCCCGAGACCATTTCCGAGGAGCTGATCGCCAGCGCCGCGATCCTCTACCTCGAGGGCTATCTGTGGGGACCGGAGCGACCGCGCCAGGCGATGTTCCGGGCGATCGACATCGCCCGCGCCGCGGGACGCGAAATCGCCTTCACCCTGTCCGAAAGCGTGTGCATCGCCGGGCGCCGCGACGGCTTCAACCGGATGATCGCCGAGGGCGGGATCGACCTGTTGTTCGCCAACGAACATGAGGTGATGCAGCTGACGGGCACCACCTCGCTCGGCTCCGCGATCGCCGAACTGGCCGAGAAGGTGCCGACCCTGGTCGTCACGCGCGGGTCGGAAGGCGCGCTGGCGCTGTCGAACGGCGAGGGCGTCGAGGTGCCCGCGGCGGCGGTCGACAAGGTGGTCGATACGACCGGTGCGGGCGACCTGTTCGCTGCCGGGTTCCTGGCGGCGCGGGCGCGCGGGCACGAGCTGTCCAAGTGCCTGCAGACCGGGTCGATCGCGGCGGCGGAAATCATCTCGCATTTCGGCGCGCGGCCCGAAGCGGACCTCAAGCAACTGGTGTCGCTGTGAGCGTGCTGAAGCGCGTCTCCGTCTATTGCGGTAGCGCGGGCGGGGCCGACGAGGCCTATGCCGACGCCGCGCGCGACCTGGCGCGGGCGATGGCCGCGGCGGGCATCGACCTCGTCTACGGCGGTGGCAAGCTGGGCCTGATGGGTATCATGGCCGACACGGTGCTGGACGCCGGCGGCAAGGTCTATGGGGTGATCCCGCAGGCGCTGGTCGACAAGGAGGTCGCGCACCGCGGCCTGACCGAGCTGCACACCGTCGATACGATGCACGAGCGCAAGGCCAAGTTCACCGACTTGAGCGACGGCTTCATCTGCCTCCCGGGCGGGATCGGGACGCTGGACGAACTGTTCGAGGCGTGGACGTGGAACGCGCTCGGCTATCACGCCAAGCCCTTCTGCCTGCTCAACGTCAAAGGCTTCTGGTCGCCGCTGGGCGACTTCATGGACCATGTCCGCGATGAAGGCTTCCTGAGCCATGCGCGCCGCGGCCAGCTGATGATCGCCCGCGATTCGGCCGAGGCCATCAAAATGCTGGAAAACGCGGCGCTGAACGCTAACCAAGGCATGGTCTGGTAATACGCCCGGGGGAGGGGCGGCCCGTATATGAATCACGTCCTGCTCGGCCTCGTCGGAATCGCGGCCATCCTCTTGATCGCTTTCCTCTTCTCGTCGAACCGCAAGGCGATCCGCCTGCGCGTCGTCGGCGCGGCCTTCGCGCTGCAGGCGGCAATCGCCTTCCTCGTGCTGCGCACCGACTGGGGGCGCGCCGCGATCCAGGGGATGAGCGACGGCGTGTCCGCTTTGCTCGGCTATGCCGGCAAGGGCACCGAATTCCTGTTCGGGCCGACCGCCAGCAACCCGCTGGCCAACACCTTCGCGATCGCCGCGCTGCCGGTGATCATCTTCTTCGCCAGCCTGGTGGCCATCCTCTACTATCTCGGCATCATGCAGCGCGTGGTGAAGTGGGTCGGCGGGGCGATCGGCTTCGTCACCGGCGTCAGCAAGGTCGAAAGCCTCGGCGCGGCGGCCAACATCTTCGTCGGCCAGTCGGAAAGCCCGCTGGTCGTGCGCCCGTACCTGTCGGCGCTGCCCAAGAGCCACCTGTTCACGCTGATGTGCGTCGGCATGGCGGGCGTCGCGGGCACGATCCTGGCGGCCTATGCCAGCCTGCTGGGCGAGCAATATCTGCCGTTCCTGCTGGCCGCCGCCTTCATGTCGGCGCCGGGCGGCATCCTGATGGCCAAGCTGATCATGCCGGACGAGCCGCCGTCGGCCGGCGAACTGCCGCTGGAAGGCGGAATCGCGGTCGCGCCGGAAGACGAGATCGACGTCCAGGGCTTCGAGGAAGGCGAGCAGCCCGCCAACATCATCATGGCCGCGGGGCAGGGCGCGCAGACGGGCGTCAAGCTGGCGGTCGCGGTCGGCGCGATGGTGCTGGCCTTCGTCGCGCTGGTCGCGCTGCTGAACGGCATGATCGGCGGCATCGGCCATTTGTTCGGGCAGGACGGCTGGAGCCTGCAGGCCGGGCTGGGCGCGATCTTCGCCCCGGTCATGTACCTGATCGGCGTGCCGTGGAACGAGGCGGGGATCGCCGGCGGCCTGTTCGGCACCAAGATCGCGCTCAATGAGTTCGTCGCCTTCATCGACCTTGGCAACGCGCAGGGCGCGGCGGCGGCGCTGAGCGAGCGCAGCCGGGCGATCGTGACCTTCGCGCTGTGCGGCTTCGCCAACTTCAGCTCGATCGCGATCCAGATGGCGGTGATCGGCAACCTTGCCCCCAACCAGAAGGCCAATGTGGCGCGGCTGGGGCTCAAGGCGCTGCTCGCCGGGTCGCTGGCCAACCTGATGAGCGCGGCGCTTGCCGGGCTGATGATGCCGTAGGCGAAAAGCGTTTGATGCCAGTCAATTGCGCCGCCGCGGCGGCCGGAGTAAGGGCGCGTCCATGACTACCGACACCATCACCAGCGAGACCGTCGCGACCGTTTCGCTCGCCGATGCCGAGACCAACCCGGACCGGCTGGCGCAGGACCTTGGCAACAGCTTCGTCAATTACGGCTTCGCGATCGTTCGCGACCACGGAATCCCGCAGGACCTGATCGACCGCGCCAACGAAATGGCGAAGCAATATTTCGCGCTGCCCGACGAGGTGAAGCGCAAGTATCATGTCGAAGGCGGCGGCGGGGCGCGCGGCTACACGCCGTTCGGGATCGAGACCGCCAAGGGCGCCAACGCCTACGACCTCAAGGAATTCTACCACGTCGGGCGCGACCTGCCGGAGGGGCACAAGTTCCGCGACCATATGGGCGACAACGTCTGGCCGGAGGAAGTGCCGGGCTTCAAGGAGACGTTCCAGCAGCTCTACGCCGAGTTCGACAAGGCGGGGGCCAAGCTGCTCCGCGCGGTGGCGCGCTTCCTGAAGATCGACGAGGATTATTTCGTCGACGCGATCCGCGACGGCAACAGCGTGATGCGCATGCTGCATTACCCGCCGATCCCGGCGCAGCCCGGCGAGCATATCCGCGCCGGTGCGCATGGCGACATCAATGCGATCACGTTGCTGCTGGGCGCGGAAGAGGCGGGGCTGCAGCTGCTGACCCGCGAGGGCAAGTGGCTCGACGTCAAGCCGAAGGAAGGCGAGCTCGCCATCAACATCGGCGACATGCTCGACCGGCTGACCAACGGCTATCTTCCGTCGACCCAGCACCGCGTGATCAACCCGGCGCCGGAGCGGGCGAGCAATTCGCGCTACTCGATGCCCTTCTTCCTGCACTTCCGCAGCGACTTCACGATCGAGGCGCTGCCCGAATGCGTGCCCGCGGGCGAGGAGCCCAAATATTCGCCGATCACTGCGGACGAATATCTCCAGGAGCGCCTGCGCGAGATCAAGCTGAAGTGAGCGACGACGACTACGTCTACGACGAGGAGACGGGCGAGTGGATGCCCGCCTCCGAACTGGCGGCCAAGCTGGCGTCGGCGGGCGCGGTCGAGGTGCGGGACGCGGTCGGCAATGTGCTGGCCGACGGCGATGCGGTGACGCTGATCAAGGACCTCGACGTCAAGGGCGCGGGGCAGACGCTGAAACGCGGAACGCTGATCCCCTCGATCCGGCTGACCGGCGACGCACAGGAAATCGACTGCAAATACCCCGGCATCAAGGGCCTCGTCCTGCGCGCGGAATTCGTCCGCAAGCGCTAGGCATTGCCCAGTTTGCGGTGCGGCCGGACGTAGTCGACCTCGCCGTTGCCCGACCAGTTCCGGCCGTCGGGGTGACGCAATTCCACGCCGTCGAGGGCGGCCGGGCTGGCGAGCTTCATGTTGACGCCGGTGACGACGTTGCCGTGGAATGCCTGCGCGGCCTCGGTCAGCACGAAATGGGTGGTGGTGCCGCAGGACGCGCAGCGGTGCATCTCGGCCATGGGGACGCGGTCGTCGCGCACGTCGCCGAGGGTTTCGCCCGCGATGCTGACGTGGGCCGGGGAGAAATAGCCCCAATAGGCGTCGCGCGGGCTGCAGAAGCTGCAGTTGCAATCGTGCAGGAAGGCGGGGGCGCTGGCGACGCTGCCGGTGACGGCGCCGCACGGGCAGGCAAAGGCAATGGGGTCACTCATCCGGCGTCCTTCAGGTTGGCCGGCCCGAAGCCGTGCGGGATCAGATTGTGGATGTGGAGGCGTTCGACCTTCGTCCCGTCGCCCGAGGCGGCGAGGATCTCGAGGTCGGTGCCGGACAGGTGCGCGGCCTCGAGCAACGCCTGGCGGCAGCCGCCGCAGGGGGTGACGGGGGCGTCACCCTTCAGCTCGCTGCCCGAGCCGTCGCCGCCGGCGACCGCGATGCGCTTGACCTTGTCGAGGCCGAAGGCGTGCTGGGCGGTGGTCAGCGCGCTCTGCTCGGCGCACAGGCCGAGGCGGTAGCAGGCGTTTTCCATGTTCGCGCCGGTGACGATCTGGCCGTCGACGCTCTCGATGGCGCAGCCGACGGAGAAACGGGAATAAGGCGCATAGGCCTTGAGGGCGGCGGCGCGGGCCGCGGCGATCAGCTCGGTTTCGGTCATGGTCATGCAATGTGGCGCGGGCTAGAGCGTCGCGCAATTGCTATCTCGGAGTCGATGATGCGTCGCCTTGCCCTGTTCGCTTTCGCCTTGCCCCTGGCCGCCTGCGCCACCCAGCCGCGCCCGGTCGACATGGCGCCCAAGGGGGCACCGCCGCCGCCGCCGTTCGAGGTGCAAATCCTCGCCTTCAACGATTTCCACGGCAACCTGGAGGTGCCCGCGCCGGTCGAGATCACCGAGGACGACGGGCGCAAGGTGAAGGTGACGACGGGCGGGGCGGCGCACTTGGCGGCGGCCTTGCAGCAAGCGCGCGCGGGGCAGGCGCACACGGTGACGGTCTCGGCGGGCGATACGATCGGCGCGACGCCGTTGACCTCGGCGCTGTTCCTCGACGAGCCGACGATCACGGCGATGAACATGCTGGGTCTCGAGTTCAACGCGGTCGGCAACCACGAGTTTGACAAGGGCGTGCTTGAGCTGAAGCGGATGCAGTCGGGCGGCTGCGTTCAGCACACGGCGCGGATGCCCTGCGCGGTGGAAAAGTTCGAGGGCGGCACGTTCCGCTACCTCGCGGCCAATGTCGTGCAGCCGGACGGGACGACGATCCTTCCGGCGACCGGGATCAAGGATTTCGGGCCGGTGCAGGTGGGCTTCATCGGCATGACGCTGAAGGAGACCAAGAACCTCGTCACGCCGGCGGGCGTCGCCGGCCTGTCCTTCGCCGACGAGGCGGCGACCGCGAACGCGCTGGTCCCTCAACTGAAGGCGCAGGGTGCCGACGCGATTGTCTTGCTGATCCACCAGGGCGGGAAGCTACTGACCTTCAACCGCGGCAACGGCTGCGAGGGTTTCTACGGCGAGATCAAGGACATCGTGGCGAAGCTCGACCCGGCGATCACCACGGTCGTGTCGGGCCACACGCACTGGGCCTATGTCTGCAACGATCGGTACGGCAGCGCGCCGATCCCGCGCCTTGTCACCAGCGCCGGCAAGAACGGCTATTTCTATACCGACATCCGCATCAGCTTCGATCCGCGCACGGGCGCCTTCAACGACCAGCGGGCGGAAAATCTCGTGGTCGGCAATGGCGAGCGCGGCAGCGACGCGGCGGTAAAGGCGCACGTCGACAAATATGTCGCGGCGGCCGCGCCGCTCGCCAACCGCGTGGTCGGCCGGCTGACCGCGACCGCCACGCGCAACGTCTATGACGGCGAAAGCGCGGCGGCGAACCTCATCGCCGATTCGATGCTCGCGGCGACGCGGGCGGCGGACAAAGGCGGCGCGCAGCTCGCCCTGGTCAACGCGACCGGCGTGCGCGTCGACCTGCCCGGCGGCGAAGTGCGCTACCGCGACGCTTTCTCGATGATGCCGTTTCAGAACAACCTGGTCGTCCTGAGCCTGACCGGCGCGGAACTGAAGGCGGCGATCGAGCAGCAGTTCGAAAAGCCGCTGCGGCAGGGGTTCAACGACCCGTCGGTGCTCGCGCCGTCGGAGGGCTTTGCCTACACGTTCGACCTCAAGCGACCCGCGGGCCAGCGGATCGTCGCCATGTCGCTGGGTGGACGGCCGGTTGATCCGGCGCGCACCTACCGCGTTGTCGTGAACAATTATGTCGCGAGCGGGGGCGACGGCCTGTCGGTCTTCACCAAGGGCCGCGACGTGGTCGATCCGACGATCGTCGACATCGATGCGCTGATCGCGTGGATCGCCCCGGGCCGCGCCCCGCCCAAGGTCGGTCGGGTGACCCGGGCCGACTAGGCAGCGACGAAACGCCTCGGTAGGAAGGCGGGGCCGAACCCCGCCGGAAGGTCTGTGACCCGATGTTTCTCGCGTTGATCCTGGCTGCCCAGCCAGCCCCGCTCATCATGATGCAGCCAGCCCCGCCCGTCGCTTTGTCGCGGCCACCGGCCTTCTCCGTAGATTCCACGTCGCGCAACGTGATGACACCGACGAGGGCGTTGCAGACTGGCGTCGTCCGGCTGAGCGCGGAAGAGGCGGTCATGAAGGCGGCCGCGGCCGACCGGATCGGCGTGATGGCCGTGTTCGACATCCGGACCGTCATCTCGGACGAGGTCGACGGACGGATCTTTCTCGGCACGCAGGCGGACTATCGCGACCAGCGCAACCTTGCCATCGTGATCGATCCAGCCGCATTCCGTGACCTGATGCGGCGCCATGGCGCGCCGCTGACCGACAAGCTGAAGGGCAAGCATCTGCTGGTCGGCGGCTTCGCACGGCCGGTACGCATCGAGATCAACGAGAACGGGCGGCCGACCGGGAAATATTACTACCAGACGCACGTCGTCGTGACGCACGCCAACCAGATCGAGGTCGTCGGCGAATAACTAACGCAGCGGGGGTTCGTCGAAGCTGCGCAGCTTGCGGCTGTGGAGGCCTTCGCCTTCGCGCTTCAGCAGGTGGAGCGTCTCGATGCCGATGCGCAGATGCTGGCTGATCGCGCGCTCGTAGAAGGCGTTGGCCTGGCCGGGCAGCTTCAGTTCGCCATGCAGCGGCTTGTCGCTCACGCACAGCAAGGTGCCGTAGGGCACGCGGAAGCGGTAGCCCTGGGCGGCGACGGTGGCCGATTCCATGTCGATCGCAACCGCGCGGCTCTGGTTGAAGCGCAGCGCGCTCAAGGTGTAGCGAAGCTCCCAGTTGCGGTCGTCGGTGGTGACGACGGTGCCCGTGCGCAGCCGGCGCTTGACGCTGTCCTCGTCCTCGCCGGTGACCTTCACGGTGGCATCGAACAGCGCGTTTTGCACCTCGGCGATCGCGGGGATCGGGATTTCGGGTGGCAGCACGTCGTCGAGGACATGGTCGTCGCGCAAATAGGCGTGGGCGAGCACATAGTCGCCGATCGTCTGGCTGGGGCGCAGCCCGCCGCAATGGCCGATCATCAGCCACGCCTCGGGGCGGAGCACGGCGATATGGTCGCAGATCGTCTTCGCGTTGGACGGGCCGACGCCGATGTTGACGAGGGTCACCCCGTCGCCCTTGGCCGTCATCAGGTGATAGGCGGGCATCTGGTGGCGCCGCCAGCTGCCCGAGGCAATCTGCGCCTCGGCATCGTCGGCAAGGTCGTCGCGGTCGAAGGTCGCGCCCGGGGTCGAGAGAATGGTGAAGGGGCTGCCCTCGCGGCGCAGCTCGCCGAGGCCGAAGCGCACGAACTCGTCGACGTAGCGGACGTAGTTGGTGAACAGCACGAAATGCTGGAAATGCTCGGGCGGGGTGCCGGTGTAATGCTTGAGGCGCGCGAGGCTGAAGTCGGTGCGCAGCCCGTCGAACAGCGAGAGCGCGCGGTGGTCGAGCATGGTGAAGTCGATGACGCCGTCGGCCACCTCGTCGCCGATGTCGCTGAGATCGGTCGAGGGGAACCAGCGCGAAATCTCGCTGCTCGGCAGGCCGCCGAGGTCGAGTTCGCCGTCCAGCACGTAGGGGTAGGCGATTTCCATCGACGATTTCGCGACGCTGACCTCGACATCATAGTCGGTGACGAGGTGGCGGAGCTGTTCGGCCAGATAGTCGCGGAAGAGCTTCGGCCGCGCGATCGAGCTGGCGTAGATGCCCGGCTGGTTCAGGCGGGCAAAGGCGCGGCTGGAGGGCGGCGGCGGCGAGACCGGATCGTAGCCGATGCGCAGTTCGGGATAGGCGAAGCAGCCGTTGGCGCGGTCCTGCGGGGAGGGCCGGGTGCCGTCCTTGGCAAACGCCTTCAGGCCGTCGCGCAGGTTACGGACCGACTGGTCATAGATGGCTTCGAGTTGGTCGAGGATGGCGGGAATGGAGTCGAGTGTCGTCATCCCAAGGCCGCTTGGCGATTTTTCATGACGGGCGCAAGACAGGCTTGATTCAATAAGCAAGCTTATTATATCCGCCCCTATGAGTTTGGATGAACTACCTTTCGAAATCGGGCTGACCGCGCACGCGTTGCGGATGGAGTTCGACCGCCGCGCCGCGCCGCTCGGCGTGACCCGCGCGCAGTGGAAGGCGCTGGCCTGGATCGGCCGAGTCCCCGGGCTGCGGCAGGTCGAACTGGCGGAGAACCTCGAGATCGAGCCGATCACCCTGTGCCGCACGCTCGACCGGCTGGAAGAGGCCGGGCTGGTGGAGCGGCGCCGCGATCCGGCCGACCGGCGCGCGTGGCGCCTCTACCTGACCGCGAAGGGCGAGCCGCTGGTCGGCGAGCTTCGCGCGCTCGGCCGGCGGCTGGCGCAGGAAGCCTTCGCCGGGCTCGACGAGGTGGCGGTCGCAAGCCTTCGCGATGCCCTCAAGACCGTGAGAGACAATATGGCCGCGATGGCCGGGGAGCGCCTGAGCGCATGACGAAGATGGACGTGATCGAGACCGCCGACGCGGTCGAACTGGCCGAGACCGCCCCGCGCAAGCGCAAGAAGCTGGCCGTGATGCTCGCCTTGCCGGCGTTGCTGGTGGCGGTGGGCCTCTATTTCTGGCTGACCGGTGGGCAGAGCGTCAGCACCGACAATGCCTATGTGAAGCAGGACATCGTCGGCGTGTCGACGCAGGTCAACGGGCCGGTGCTCGAGGTGTTCGTGCGCGAGAACCAGCATGTCGAGCGGGGTCAGCCCCTGTTCCGGATCGACCCGGCGCCGAGCGAGGTCGCGCTGATGCAGGCCGAGGCGCAATTGGCCGCCGCGCAATTGCAGACGCAGCAGCTTGGCGTCGCCGCGGCGGGGACCCAAGCCGACATTTCGGGCGCGGCCGCGAGCCTTGCTGTGGCGCAGCGCGCGCTGGAACGGCAGCAGGCGCTGCTGGGCAAGGGTTTCACCACGCGGGCGCGCTACGACGATGCGCTCGACGACGTGGTCAAGGCGCGCACCGCGCTGGCCGACGCGCGGGCGCGGGCCAATAACGCTAATGCCGCGATCGCCCCGGGCGGGAACCAGCCGCAGATCGCGGCGGCCCGCGCGGCCATCGCCAAGGCGCGGCTCGACCTTCAGCACGGCATCGTGCGCGCGCCCATTTCGGGCACGATTTCGAACGCCGACCGGCTGCTGCCGGGCCAGTCCGCCATTACCGGCGTCACCATGGTGTCGATCGTTCGCGACGACGCCGGCTGGGTCGAGGCCAATTTCAAGGAAGGCGACCTTGCCAAGATGCATCCGGGCCAGAAGGCGACGGTGACCTTCGACGCCTATCCGGGGCTGAAGCTGACCGGGAAGGTCGCCTCGATCGGCGCGGGGACGGGCAGCGAGTTCTCGGTGCTTCCGGCACAGAACGCCAACGGCAACTGGGTCAAGGTGACGCAGCGCGTGCCGGTGCGGATTGCCTTCGACAAGAAGCCGCCGCGCGAGATGATCGCCGGCCTGTCGGCCGAGGTCGAGGTCGAGCTCGACAAGCGCTAGGCATGGACGCGCATTCCATCGACCCGACCGAGCGGTTGCTGCTGACCGCGGCGGTGATGCTGGCGGTCCTGATCCAGGTTCTGGACACGACCATCGCCAACGTCGCGCTGCCGCACATGCAGGCGAGCCTCGGGGCGACGCAGGAAAGCGTCAACTGGGTGCTGACGAGCTACATTGTCGCCAGCGCCATCGCGCTGCCCATCGCCGGCTGGCTGTCCGACCGCATGGGACGCAAGCGGTTGATGGTGTGGGCGGTCATCGGATTCACCATCGCGAGCTTCCTGTGCGCCATCGCCCAGTCACTGCCGGAGATGGTGGCGTTCCGCATCCTGCAGGGCGTATCGGGCGCGTTCCTGGTGCCGCTGGCGCAGGCGACCCTGTTCGACATCAACCCGCCCGAACGCCACGCGCGCGCCATGGCTTTGTTCGGCGGCGGGGTGATGATCGGGCCGATCCTGGGGCCGGTGCTCGGCGGCTGGCTGACCGACAGTTTCGACTGGCGCTGGGTGTTCCTGGTCAACGTGCCGATCGGCGCGATCACCCTGTTGATGCTGCTGCGCTTCATGCCGGCGGGCGAAGTGGAGAAGCGCCGCTTCGACCTGTTCGGCTTCGCCATGCTCGGGATCGCGCTGGCCGGGTTGCAGCTGATGCTGGAACGCGGGCACAGCAAGGACTGGTTCGACAGCATTGAGATCTGGATCGAGGCGGGGCTATTCCTCGGCGCGGGCTGGATGTTTCTCGTCCACACGGTGATGGGGCGCGAGCCCTTGTTCGACCGGTCGATGTTCGCCGACCGCAATTTCGCGCTGGGGCTGTTGTTCATGTTGGTGACCGGCGTGCTGCTGCTCGCCGGGCTCGCGCTGCTGCCTCCGCTGCTGCAGAATCTTTACGGCTATTCGGTGCTGCAGTCGGGCTTCCTCACCATGCCGCGGGGCGTGGGGACGCTGATCTCGATGCTGCTCGCCGGGCGGCTGGTGGGCTTCATCGACCTGCGCGTGCTGGTCGCGACGGGCCTCGGGCTGATGGCCTGGTCGCTACACATGATGACGGGGTTCGCGATCGAGCAGGGCGCCGCGCCGGTGGTCTGGTCGGGTCTGGTCCAGGGGCTGGGGCTGGGGCTGGTGTTCGTCACCATGCAGAGCCTCGCCTTCGCGACGCTGGAGCCGCGGTTCCGCACCAACGGGGCGAGCCTGCTCAACCTGTCGCGCAACATCGGCGGGTCGGTCGGCATCAGCCTCGTCGCGACCCTGCTCGCGCAGAACATGCAGACCGCGCACGCCGACCTTGCGACGCACATTACCGACCAGAATTTGCCGGCCATTACGTCGGGCGTCGTCTCCCAGCTCGGCCTGCCGGCGGAAAGCGCGGTGGCGCTGGCTAATGCCGAGATCACGCGGCAGGCGGCGTTCATCGCCTATCTCGACGACTTCTACATCATGATGTGGCTGACGCTGGCGGCAATCCCGCTGGTCCTTTTGCTGCGGCCCGCCACCCCGCCGCGCGCGGGCGAGCCCAAGATGGCGATGGCCGACTGATGCCCTTGCTCTCGGTCCGGGTCACGCCGCGCGCCTCGAACCCCGGCGTCGGCGCATGGAACACCGGCCCGGCCGGACGCGCCTTCCTGGAAGTGCGTGTCGCCGCCGCGCCGACCGACGGCGCTGCCAATGACGAGGTCATCCGCGTGCTGGCCAAGGCGCTCGGGCTGCCCAAGTCGCGGCTGTCGATCGCCAGCGGCCACGGCGCGCGGCTGAAGCGGATCGACCTGCCGCTGACCGAGACCGAGGTACGCGCCCGGCTGGCGCCGCGGCCCGAGGGGCGGCGCCCCTAGAGCTGCGAGCGGAAGCGGACGTTGATCGCGGGCTGGTCGAGCCCGAGCGCGGGAACGCGATCCTTGTAGGGCATCAGCAATTGCGCCTGCGCCACCTTGTCGCTGGCGAACTCGTTCTGACCGACATGTTCGCGGCCGGGCGGCGTCGGGGTCGGGAAGGGGCGGGCGGCGTGGCTGCCGAAGCAGCGATCGTGGACCAGGCAGTCGTCGCGGATCGCGGGCCAGACCTGGTCGCGCAGGAAGAACTGGTCCCAATTGGTGTTCATCGGCTGCGTGGCGAGGAAGCGGTCAAGCGTGCCCGCCATGTCGGGGAAGACCCCGGCAACGCCGTCCCACAGGCCCGCCAGCATCGGGTCGGTATGCGTGTACCAGTCGCGCAGGACGTGGAAGGGCAGGCCGCTGTCCAGCCACTCGGCGACCGCCGCCTGTTCGCGCGTGCCCATCGCGCTGTCGGCATCGCGGCACAGGAAATGGCCGACTTCGGGATCGTCGTTGACGAGGAACCGGCGCGACAGGCGCCAGCGGAAATCCTCGTTGCCGGTCTCGTCCATCACGACTTCGGCGCCTTCCTCGGCAAGCACCGCAAGCAGCGCTGCATCGACGCTTCGGTCAACGTAGAAACGGCAGGTCCAGCCGGGATAGATGGTGCGCGCGGCCAGCACGTTGTGGAGCGCGCCGCGCAGATATTTGGCGCCGGAGCCGAACAGCGAGAAGGCGATGACCTTCTTCTTGCCGGAGGGGTCGATTCCGCGGTTGAGCGGCGGGGTGCCGTGCCGGTCGCGGGTCGCGCGGTCCTTGAGGTCGAGCGCCAGCGTGCCGGCCATGCGGGCGCGCAGCAAGTCGCCCGTCTCGCTGAGCGAATGCGCCAGCGCGTCATAGGCGCTCATGTCGTGATGGCCGAGCGCGACGAACGCGTCGAGATGGGGGATCGCCTTGGCGTGCTGCAGACCGCGCGTGTAGCTGCTGCCGAGGCTGAGGCGGATCATCGGATGATCGGGAAAAAGGGCCACCGCCTGCTCGAGCAGCGCCGCGCCCTCGGCGAAGCGGTTCATCTGGAACAGGTAGAAGGCCGGCTGGATGAAGGCGTCGGCGTCGGGCTCGGCCATCTCTTCGAGCGTGGCGACGCTGCGGGTGAGCGCATCCTCCTGCCGTCCGGCGCGCCACAAGGCGGCGGCCTCGCGGTCCCATCGATCGGGCTGGTGGACGAAGGGCTTCATCGGCGTCTGTTTACGGCGGCGGGCGGCCGACCGGAAGCGGGACGGCCAAGTTTCGGCACCCGCTGTATCGTTATCGGACGCGGGCCGATGGCTAGCGCGCCGGAGGCGGCGCCAGAGGCGTGCCGTCCTTGATGACGAGCCGGACCTTGCGGACGGCAGCGATGTCGGCGGCCGGATCGCCCTCCACCGCCACGATGTCGGCGAGCTTGCCGGGGGCGAGCGTGCCGCGGTCGTTGAGGCCGAAGATCGTCGCATTGCCCGATGTCGCGGCGCGCAGCACGTCGATCGCGGGCATGCCGCCGCGCACCATCGCCTCCATCTCGAGCGCGTTAGCGCCGTGGGCGAAGACGCCGCTGTCGCCGCCCATGCAGATCGGGGTGC
>CAZKCD010000030.1:0-18161 GCA_964551235.1 uncultured Sphingomonas sp. | reverse complement strand
GCATCGAATAGACGCCTTCCAGCACGACCAGCTTGCCCGCGCCTTCGGGAATGCGCGCGAGGCGCTTTTCCAGCGCGTCGAGGTCGTTGTGGCGGAACGGCACGATGTTGGCGTTGCCCAGCGCGCAGCCGTCGTAGATCGACGCGTGGCTGTCGATGTCGAGGACGATGTAATCGTCCTTGCCGGCGATGGTGCTGATGATCCCGAGATTGGCCTGGTAGCCGGTCGAGAAGACCATCGCATGGTCCATCGCGTAAAAGTCGCGAAGCGCGGCCTCGCACTCCTTGTGGCCCTGGTAGGTGCCGTTGAGCACCCGGCTGCCGGTGGTCCCGCTGCCGAATTCGTCGAGCGCCTGCTTGCCCGCGGCGATGACGTCCGGGTCGAACGTCATGCCCATGTAGTTATAGGTGCCCAGCAGGATCGTCTTGCGGCCGTTGCAGATGGCGACGGTGGGCGAGACGACCTTTTCCATCACCAGGTTGAACGGGTCGGTGACGCCGGTCGACAGCAGGGCCTCGCGCTGCTGGATCAGCGGGTCGAATTTGGAGAAAAGGTCGCCCACGGCTCAGCCCTGGAGGTCGCCGACCGCGTCGATCAGCTGGCCGACCGTCTCGATCTCGGCCTGCTGGTTCATCGTGATGAGGATGTCGAACTCGTCCTCGATATTGGCGACGAAGTCGAGCACGGTGAGGCTGTCCCACTCCAGGTCCTGGGCAAAGCGGGTGCCTTCGCCGACCTCCACGCCCTTCTTGTTAAACGGCTCGATAAGGGCCAGTATTTTGGTCTTGGTTTCGTCGCGATCGGTCATGGTCGAAGGTCCTAGTGGTGCGGGCGGGCTTTCGCAATCGATTGGGGCGACAAGAGGGCGAAAAACGGGGGGAGCGGCATGACCGGGGAACGCAAGTTCGGGGGCGACGCCATCCAGGCGATCCGCACCGCCAGCCAGGCGCATTACCATCTGTCGGCGATGGCCGACCGCAAGGCCTCGATGCTGATGGGCGCCAGCTTCGTCGTCTTCACGATCAGCGTGACGCAGGCCAGTTCGAAGGGGCAGTTGCCGCTTGCGCTGCTCGTGCTCGGGATCACCGCCTTCCTGTCGGCGATGTTCGCCGCGATCGCGGTCATGCCCTCGATCCTCGGCGGCAAGGATTATGCGGGGGAGCGTAACCTCATGTTCTTCGGCGGCTTCGCCGACATGAGCGAAAAGGAATATGTCGACACGATGATGGAGCGCCTCGGCGACCAGCCGCGCTTCCTCGAAATGGTCGCGCGCGACGTCTACCAGAACGGGCAGGTGCTGGCGCACAAGAAATATCGCTTGCTTCGCTGGGCCTATTCCATCTTCATCGTCGGGCTGGTGGCCAGCCTGGCGGCGTTCGTCGCCACCGGGCTGCGGTAAAGGGGGAGGGGCGCGCGTGGGCGAGGAAACGGACAAGGCGGCATCGGCCCCGCGGCCGCTGACCCCCGACGAGCGCCGCCTGCTCGGCGTCGGCCACCCCGACTATGAATTCCCCAAGGAGGTTCACAACCTCCTGATCGCCGCCAACACGACCAACATGCAGGTCTCGGAAATGGCCGACAGCAAGGCCTCGATCCTGCTCGGCGCCAGCTTCGTCGTCTTCTCGCTTTCGATCAGCGACATCGCCGACGGCAAGGCCTCGACGCCGATCCTCGTGCTGACGCTTTTCTCGTTCATCGCCACCATCTTCGGCGTGCTCACGGTGCGCCCCAACCGGATGCGCAAGGCGCCCAAGCCGATCCCCGCCGACAAGGTCAACATCCTCTTCTTCGGCAGCTACATCGACTGCCCGCGCGAGGAATATGTCGACGAGGTGATGCGCGTCCTCTCCAGCGAGGAGGAAACCTACCGCCGCCTCGCCCGCGACCTGTGGGACCATGGCCACATCCTGCGCGATACCAAGTACAAGTGGCTCTACTGGAGCTACAGCTTCTTCTTCTGGGGCATGATCATCACCGCCTCCGCGGTGGTCGGCCAGCTGATCTGGGACGCGCTCTAGAGCCAGCCTTCGCGTTCGTACCAGCGGGCGGTGTCGGCCAGCCCCTGCGGCGTCGCGATCCGCGGGCGCCACAGCGCGGGCGGCGCGGCGCGATCGGGGGACACCGTCCAGTCGGCGTGGCTGAAGTAAGCGGCGCGATCGCCCGTCAGCTTGGCCTTGTCGCCGCGCACCAGCCCGTCAACCGCCGCGCCGAGGCGTAGCGCGGCCGACGGCATCGATACCGACCAGACCTTCCGGTCGAACGCCTGGCCGAGCAAAGCCGCGAATTCCTTGTGGCGATAGCCGCCCGTCCCATCGTCGGGCTCGATCAGCGACGCGGTCGCCGGCTCCGCGGCGAGGGCGAGCAACAGGTCGGCGAGGTCGTCGACATGGATCACCGACAGCCGGCCCTCGGGCGGCAGCGCCATCACGCCCAGCTTGGCCATCTTGAACAGCTCCAGCGTCTCCCTGTCGCCCGGTCCATAGACCGCCGGCGGGCGGACGATCGCCGCGTCGAGCCCGCTTGTGCGGACCAGCGTCTCGCTGCGCGCCTTGCTCGCGCCGTAGAGCGACAGCTGCGGCTCGCGCGCGGCGAGCGAGCTGACATGCACGAAGCGCCCGACGCCGGCTGCCTTGGCGGCGGCGAGCATGGTCGCGGTCCCGGTGACGTTTCCCGCCTCGAATCCCGCCGCGTCGGGCGCGTTGATCACCCCGGCGATGTGGATGGCCGCCTCGGCCCCCTCGCACAGCGCCTCGAGCGCGCGGCGATCGTTCAGCGACCCCGAAATCCACGTCACGCCGTCGCGTGGCGGCTGCGGACGGCGGGTGAGGGCGCGGACCCGATGCCCGGCGGCCAGCGCGCGGTCCAGCGTGCGCTGGCCGACGAACCCGGTCGCGCCGGTCAGGGCAAGCGTCAGAGGGGCGACCAGGGCCGTTCCCCGGCGCCGGATTCCTCGATCGCGGCCTGCTTGGCGTCGTCGAGATGGCCGAGCAGCGCGTCGAGCACCGGTTCGAGCCCGACATTGGCGGCGGCGCTGAGGGCGTAGACCTTCTGCCCGCACTCGGCCTCAAGCTCGGCGGACAGCGCCTCGACCAGCTCGGCGTCGATCGTGTCGATCTTGTTCAGCGCGACGATCACCGGCTTGTCCTCGAGCCCCGCGCCATAGGCATCGAGCTCGTCGCGGACGATCCGGTAGCTGGTCGCGACGTCCTCGTCGTTGCTGTCGACGAGGTGGAGCAGCACCTGCGTGCGCTCGATATGGCCGAGGAAGCGGTCGCCGATGCCGGCCCCGTCGGCGGCGCCCTCGATCAGGCCCGGAATGTCGGCGACGACGAACTCGCGGCCCTTGTGGCTGACCACGCCGAGCTGCGGGCGCAGCGTGGTGAAGGCATAGGCGCCGACCTTGGCGTTGGCGTTGGTAACGGCGTTGATGAAGGTCGACTTGCCCGCGTTGGGCAGGCCGACGAGGCCGACGTCGGCGAGCAGCTTGAGCCGCAGCCAGACGTACATTTCCTCGCCCGGCCACCCGGCCTGGTGCTGGCGCGGCGCGCGGTTGGTCGACGTCTTGTAGCTGGCGTTGCCGCGCCCGCCGTCGCCGCCCTTGAGGAAGGTGATGCGCTGGCCGACCTCGGTCAGGTCGGCGAGCAGGGTGCGCTCCTCGTCGTCGGCGAGGATTTGCGTGCCCACCGGCACCTTGATGACCAGGTCCTCGCCGCCCGCGCCGGTCATGTTGCGGCCGGCGCCGCCCTTGCCGCGCGGCGCCCGGAAATGCTGCGTGTAGCGGAAGTCGATCAGCGTATTGAGGCCGGGGACGGCCTCGAAGATGATGTCGGCGCCCTTGCCGCCGTTGCCGCCGTCAGGTCCGCCATATTCGATGAATTTTTCGCGCCGGAAGCTCACCGCCCCGGGGCCGCCGGCGCCCGAGCGGATGAAGATCTTGGCCTGGTCTAGGAAATGCATCCGGCGCCCTTAGCGCCAAAACGCGGCGAAACCTAGGAAGGCTCGCTGGTCTTGCCGCGCAGCACCGCCATGACCTGCCGCACCCCGATCTCGCGCGCGGCGGAACGGGGGAGGCCGCAGGCCCGCGCGATCTCGCCGCCGACCAGGCTGTCGCCGATGGCCAGGAGGACGAGACCCAGCGTCGCCTGGTCGAGCGGGCGCTCGTCGCCGGGCTCGGTAATGTCGGCCACCACCTGCGCGATCGCGTCGGCGACCGGTTCCAGCGCCTCGCGCTGGCGGGTCAGGACGACCCAGGCCATCAGCTCGCCCACCTTCTGCTGCTCGAAGGCGTCGAACATGCCTTCAATGACGTCCTTCAGCTTGCCCTCGCCGCGGCGCATCCGGCCGATCGAGTTGGTGATCGAATCGGCGACGCCGCGGGCGATCTCCTCGGCCAGCGCGCGGTGCAGCCCGGCGACGCTGCCGAAATGATGGAGGACATTGGCGTGGGTGCGGCCCATGCGCGTCGCGACCGATTTCAGCGTAATCGCCGACACGCCTTCTTCCCGCAGCAGCGCATGCGCGGCCGCCAGCGCCGAAGCGCGGCTTTCCTGCGGTGAGAGGCGTTTACGCATTCGCAACCTTATTGACATTTATGTCAGTGAGAACCACTTCTCATGCACCCCTTTGGAGAGATGGAATGAGCGTTGCAAGCATGACCCCGGCGGACCTGACCATTACCCCGCGCGACCTGAAGTTCGGGCGCGGCGAGGCGACCGCGCGCTGGTGGCACCATGGCGACCCCTACGCGACGGCGCTCTACAATGCGCTGTCCGCCACCTTCCCGAAGGGCGAGGCCTTCTTCATCGAGAGCATCCGCCATTTCCGCGAGTCGACCCCGCCCGCGCTGCAGGAAGAAATCCGCTCGTTCACGACGCAGGAAGTGATCCACAGCCGCGAGCATGCCGCCTTCAACCGGCGCGCGGTCGACGCGGGCTACGACATGAGCAAACTCGACGCGAAGGTGGACGAACGGCTGGCGGTGATCCGCGGCAAGCCGCCGATCGCGTCGCTCGCCGCGACCGTGGTACTCGAGCATTTCACCGCGATTCTCGCGCACGAACTGCTGTCGAACCCGGCCCACCTCGCGGGCGCCGACCAGGCGAGCGCCGACCTGTGGCGCTGGCACGCGGCCGAGGAGATCGAGCATAAGGGCGTCGCCTACGACACCTGGCTTCACGCCACCAAGGACTGGTCGCGCTTCAAGCGCTGGAAGGTGAAGTCGAAGGTGATGCTGTTCGTGTCGGCGCACTTCTTCGCCAACCGCCTGACCGGCGCGGCCGACCTCCTGCGGCAGGACGGCATCACCGGCTGGAAGGCGTGGAGCGGCCTGCTCCACTACGCCTTCGTGAAGCCGGGCATGTTCCGCACCATCCTGGGCGCGTGGGCGGCCTTCTTCCTGCCGCGCTTCCACCCGTGGAACCACGACGACCGTGAGCTCATCCGCGCGTTCGACCTCAGCGGCGCCTACGCGCAGCAACCGGCCCGCAAGGTGCGCCGGGCGCGCGCGGCCTAGGCCGCGATCGCGCCCCCGCCGCAATCCGCGACCGGCATCGCCAGCCAGCGGCGCATCAGCACCGCGTCGCCGTCACGGCCGCGGGCGCAGCTGTAGCGCGGGGCCCGCATCCCGATCGGGCAGAAGCCGAGCTTCTCCAGCACGCGGCCCGAGGCGGGGTTGTCGGCGAAATAGGAGGCCTCCAGCCGCTCCAGCCCGAGCGTGCGCGCGATGTCGATCAGCGCCACCGCGGCCTCGGTCGCGAAGCCGCGGCCCCAATGCTCGCGGGCGATCCAGTAGCCCAGTTCGACCGCGCCGGAAGGACGGCGGCCGAGCCCGCACGAGCCGACCAGCACGGGCGCGCCATCGGTGCGCTCGAAAATCAGGAAGGCCGGGAGGACGGGGTCGCGGGGCGCGGCGAGGAAGGCCTCGGCATCGCGCAGCGCAAACGGCCAAGGAGCGGTCGAGAGATTGCGAACGATCGCCTCGTCGGCAATCGCACGGGCGAGGGCGGGAGCGTCCTCCGCCCAGCCGGGTCTCAACAGCAATCGTTCCGTTCGCGCGAACATGACGTCTTCTCCTTGTCGTCCCGCGCCGCCTAGCGGCGGTTCGTGACAGTTTCGGGAGAAGAAAAAAGGGAGAAGAGGGGTGGCCTCTTCTCCCTTTTGGATTCCGGATGTCCGGCGGTCCTGGGCTACCCCTCTGTGGGAGCGGCCCGTCCTCGACCGGTCCCTATTTGGTCGCCGCTTCCGGCATCATCGCTTCAATGTGCACATATTTGCGACCGAGCTTGCCGTCCTTGAAACAGACGCGACCGTCGGTGAGCGCAAAAAGGGTGTGGTCCTTGCCCAGGCCAACATTGTTGCCCGGGTACCACTTGGTGCCGCGCTGACGCACGATGATGTTGCCGGCGACGACCGCTTCGCCACCGAACTTCTTCACGCCGAGGCGCTTCGATTCCGAATCACGGCCGTTACGCGACGAGCCGCCAGCTTTCTTATGTGCCATTTTCTAGCTCTTACTTCTTCTTGGCGGCGGCCTTCGGGGCCGCCTTCTTCGCCGCTTCCTTAGCAGGTGCAGCATCCTTCGTCGAGGCCTTGGCCGGCGCTTCCTTCTTGGCAGCGGGCTTTTCAGCCTTCTCCGCCTTCGCGGGCGCAGCATCGGCCTTCTTCTCGGCCTTCTTGCCGCCGATGCTCACGATCTCGAGGATCGTGTGCTGCTGGCGGTGACCGGCCTTGCGGCGGTAGTTGTGGCGGCGGCGCTTCTTGAACACCGTGACCTTTTCGCCCTTCGCCTGGGCGACGATCTTCGCCGCGACGGTCAGGCCGCCGGTCGACTTGAGGTCGCCGCCTTCGCCCGCCAGGAGGATGTCGGTGAGGTCGATGCTGTCGCCGGCTTCACCAGCGAGCTTCTCGACGACGATCTTGTCTCCGGGGGCGACGCGATACTGCTTGCCGCCCGTGCGCACGATTGCGAACATTGGCCTCTTCTTTCAGATATAGAACTTGCCGCCCGGACAGCTGCCCGCGCGGAAAGGCTGCCGCCTAAGCGGGAGGCCGCGCAAAGTCAACCGCCGGGCGGGCGTCGGGGTGCCTAGTGGCGCAGCTGGCGCTTGAGGCGGTAGCGGCCCTTGGAGAAGCCGTCGAACATGCCCTCGATCGCGGGATGGTCGATCTCGCCATTTTCCTCGTCGGCGACGAGATTCTGCTGGCTGACGTAGGCGACGTAGCTCGATTCGTCGTTCTCGGCGAGCAGGTGGTAGAAGGGCTGGTCCTTGGACGGCCGCATCTCCTCGGGAATCGCCTCGTACCATTCCTCGCTGTTGGCGAATTCGGGGTCGACGTCGAAAATGACGCCGCGAAAGTCGAGCAGCCGGTGGCGAACCACCTCGCCGATGCCGAAGCGGGCGGCGGGAACCAAGAGCGAAAATTCCTTCGAGTCCATACTTTAAATGTAGTGAACCGGCGGGGCCACGCAAGAGTGCATCAGGGCGGAACGACCTCGCCCTTCCAGTCGAAGCAGCGCCCGCTGTCCGCCGGCGTCAGCCCGTCCAGCACGTCGAGGAGGGCGGCTGCGCTGGTCGCCGGGGCGATCAACTGGCCGGCGGGCAGGTTGCGCTGGAAGGGGCGGGACAGCGCGGTATCGACCGTTCCCGGGTGAAGCGCGGCGACGATCGTCTGCGGCCGGGTCCGCGCCAGCTCGATCGCCAGCGTCTTCACCACCTGGTTGAGGGCCGCCTTGGACGCGCGATAGCCGATCCAGCCGCCCAGCCGGTTGTCGCCGATCGACCCGACGCGGGCCGACAGCGCGGCGAAGACGGCCCGCCCGTCGGGGCGCAGCAGGTCGAGAAAATGGCGCGCGACGAGCGCCGGGCCGGTCGCGTTGACGCGGAAATAGGTGTCCAGCGCCTCGCCGCGGATCGCGCGGTAGGTCTTTTCGGGCTGGACCGATTCGGTCGACAGGATGCCGCTGGCGACGAGGACGAGATCGTAGGGCCCGCCCGCCTTCAGCGCGGCGGCGGCCTCGGCGATCCCCGGCTCGTCGTCATAGTCGATTCGCGGGGTCGACCCGCGGTGCAGGCGGGTGACCGTCCAGCCGCGCGATTCCAGGGTGTCGGCAAGGGCCGATCCGATGCCGCCGCGGGCGCCGATGACGATCGCTTTCATCACCGATCGACCATGGCGCGGCGCGATATTGTTGCAAAGGCTTTGCAAGCCGCATCGCCGCTGCTAGAGGCCCGCCCCACGACCCGCCCGGCCGATGCCGCGCGAATGTCCCTGCTCATGCGGAGAGGTGGCTGAGAGGTCGAAAGCACCGCACTCGAAATGCGGCGTGCCGGCAACGGTACCGTGGGTTCGAATCCCACCCTCTCCGCCACGCAGCCCTCGGCTGCCCTACCGATCAGAAAATCTTCTTCAGCGGGCCGCCGCGCTTCTGGATCGGCGTTTCCGGCAAGTCCTTGAACGTCACGAAGCCGCGCTGCGCCGTATCGAGGCCCTTGTACTGCTCCTGGATCCAGCGGCGGTGCTCGGCCGCGGTGACGAGGCCGTTGAGGTCGGTGTCGGCGCGCAGGATCGGCTGGGGCACGTTGAACAGCGAAAACCAGCCGGCGCCGCGCGGGACCTCGCGCTGGACGGCGACCGGCACCTTGGCGGTGGCGGGCTTGGTACCGGCTTCGCGCGCGCTGAAATTGGGATCGATGCCTGGCACCCGGCCGGTTTCCGCCGCGGCGCCCATCGCCGGGGCGCGGCCGGCCGCGACCCCCACTTCGGGCGCGACCTTGACCTCGTAATTCTCCAGCTCCGGTCCGGTCAGCACGCCATTGCCGTCGAGGTCGAGCGTCTCGAAGAAGACTTTCGCGTCCAGCGCCATCTCCAGCGCGGTCAGCTTGCCGTCGCCGTTGACGTCGGCCTCCGCGAACCAGGCGGCGGACGGGTAGGGGCCGGTGCGGTTGCGGTACGGCTTGCCCGAGGGCGCCAGGAAGACGCGGTCCGGCTCGGCCTGCTCCGGCTTGGCCTCGGGTGCTTGGGCAGTGCCGAGCAGCAGCGAGAGGAAAAGGGGCGTGAAAGGCATGGGCGTTGGTCCGTCCTTGGGCTGGGCCGCGCGCGGCCTGGCGCATCCATCACCCCAATTGTCGCGACTTTTCAAGGCCGACGCGGTGAATGGAGGGGCGCCAAGGGAACCAACGGCAAGGCCGCGCAATTTACCGGATCGAAAGATGGGGCGGGTATCTGTCGTTCGCGACGGAAATTGTTCGAAGGATTGCGCCCGACCCATGATCGCCAACGTCGTCCACCAGGCCAGCAAGCGCGCCGTCGCGCTTCGCCAGTCGCTCGAGCAGCGGCTGGGCCAAGTGATGCTCGGCTGGATCGCGGTCGCCGCGCTCGTCTCGGCGGGACGCATCGCGCTCGCGCCCGCGGCCGGTTCGGCCCCGACCCTGTCGGTCGTCCTGCCCTACGTCCTGATGGTGCTCGCGCCGGTCCTTTCGCTCATGCTGGCGCTCCACTGGTTCCGCCACGGCGAGGCAATGGCGCAGCCCGCGTTTCGCCTGGCCCGGATCGGGCGCTGGCGCGACGTCTCGCTCGACGAGGCGCGCGCCCACCGCCTGTTCGGCACCGACGGGCTGATGGTGTCGCTGCTCATCGGCATGCTGCTCAACATCCCGTTTCGCGCGCTGGAATATCTGGGCGCGATGCCGGTCATCGCCGGCGACGTGCCGCCGTGGCTCGCGGTCCTGCGTTTCTCGATGACCGCCGACCTCGTGCTGATGACCAGCCTCTACGCCATCGCTTTCGGCGCCGCGCTGCGCCGTGCGCCGGTCTTCCCGCGCTTGCTGCTGCTGGTCTGGCTGGCCGACCTGTTGATGCAGGTCGTCATCGCCCAGCTGGTCGCCGCCGAACCGACGCTTCCCGCCAAGGTCGGGGTGGCGCTCGGCGCGCTGCTGGAAACCAACGTCAAGAAGCTGGCGATCAGCATGGCGCTGTGGCTGCCTTACCTACTGCTGTCCAAGCGGGTGAACGTCACCTTCCGCCGGCGGGTCGAGGCCTAGGCCTTCGCTTTCAGGCGCTCCCTGAGCTCCGACAATTCCCAATAATCGTTGCGGCTGAACGGCAGCAGGTCGCGCACCGCGCGCACCGTCGTTCGTCCCAGCGATTTCTCGAGGGCACGAAGCCGGGCGAATTCGCTTCGGGCATCGACCTCGACCTCGTCGGCGCGTTCGGCCTGGTCGTGCAGCGCCACTTCCGCGGCCAGCACCAGCGCGGTCAGCGTCTCGCAATAGGCCCGCACATCGGCCGCCACCGCCGGCGGCGAACGTTCGGCGAAGGTGCGGATCTGGTGGCCGCTCTTGTCGTCGGGAAAACCGCCCGCGCGCCACGCCGCCAGTGCCTTGCGATGTTCGGCGCTTTCCTGCGCCAGCCACGACTGGGCCTCCTGCGCGCCGAACTTGAACAGGGCCATGATCAGGAAGGGCGCGATCACCAGCGTCGCGATCATCGCGATCAGCGGCGTATCCGGAAACTGGTTGAACATCATGTGCAACAATGTCGCGGCAAGGAAGCCGGGCAGGAACCACCACAGGCGGAAGTCGAAGTCCGCCACCGCCGACCGCGTCTCGCGCTCGGCCAGTTCGTGGGCGATCACCGCGAAGATGGCGGTGGTCGTGCCATGCATTACCGCGGTGCCCAGCCCGCGCACCATCCAGGTCGCGGGCGCGAGGTCGGGAAAGCGCGTCAGGTAGATGATATTCTCGACCACCGAGAAGCCCGCGCCGATCGCGAAGCCGCTGATCACCGCGTCCAGCTTGAAACCGATGCGGTTGAACCGGAACAGCAGGACGACCATCGCGCCCTTGATGAATTCCTCGATCCACGGCGCGGTAAAGCGGCTGTAGTTGGAATAGCCGATCGGCAGCTGGTCGAGGAACACGCCGCTGACCGGATAGGACAGCGCCGCCGCCAGCGCGCCGAGCAGCAACAGGCCCGCTGTCTCCTTCCACGTCATCAGCTTGAACACGTCGAGCCAGACGAACATCGCCAGCATCGCCAGCACCGGGGCAAGCGCGAGGGTCCAGTTCAGCGTCTCGAGCGACATGGCCGCCACCCTACATGATTTTCAGCGAGGCGAGGAATTCGGTCTTGCGATAGTCGCCGTCGGCGAAGCCCGCTGCCGCGCCGACCGAGAAGACCATCGGCAGGCGCAGCGCGACCGTGAAGGCCAGGTCCACCTGCGCGCCGACCGTCTGGTAATCATGCGCCTTGCCGTCCGGATCCTCGGTCAGCATGCCGCCGACGAACAGGGCCGGGCGGGCATATTTCAGGTAGAAAGCGGGCGTCCCCACCTCGGCGAAGCGGATCGGCGGCAGGTTGATCTCGCCGGTCAGCTTGACGAAACGCCGCGCGGCGATCTCGTCGATCTCGAAGCCGGGCATGCTCTCCTGTTCGCGGTAGCGTTTCTCCGGCCGGTTATCGACATAGTTGTTGCGGAACGACCCGAAGTAGAAGCTGCCGAGCGGGCTTTCCTTCTTGCCGCCCGCGATCCCGCCGCTGGCGTAGATCCATGCCGAGCTGTTCGCCCACGGTAGCGGCACGCCATAATCGATCCCGCCGAACAATTTCGGAAAGAGGTCGCCCTCGGCCATGTCGGTAGCCGCCGCGGCGCGCCAGGCGACGCCCTTTTCGTGATCGACCCCGCCCAGCGACTTGCGCGTATTCTCGTATTTCGCCCCGGCCTCGAGCGAGAAGATGTTCTTGGGGCTGGCGATATTCTGCGAGGCGGGCAGCTGCTCCAGCCCCAGGTACGCCCCGCCGTTGACGTAGAGGTCGAGCTGGCGCGGCGGGTCGTAGATCTTGGTCTTCTTATATTCGAAGGTGAAGGCGTCGCCGCGCCGGCTCCGCTCGACCGGCCCGAACAGGTCGTAGAAGTCCGCGCCGTTGTGCTTGTACTGCAGCGTCCAGTTGAGCGTCTTGTATTTGACCCCGATGTGCAGCCGGTCGCGGTAGCGCAGCTTCCCCCACGGCGTGACGCTCAGGCTCACGTCCAGCTGGTGAAACTGCATCGGGTCTTCGAAATGCCAATAGTAGCCGGGCGACACGAGGCCCTGGTATCCCTCGATGATCGGATAGGCCGCGGCCAGCTTCATCCGCTTGGTCGCGTCATACTTGCCGCGTTCGGTGACCAGGTCGTCGAGCGGGATCTTGTTGGGCGAGCCGACGCCCCAGCTCTTGAGCACCGGGTGCGCCCGCACCACCCGCGTGCCGAGAAATTCGACGGTGCCCAGGTCGTCGCGCTTCAGCGGCTGGATCCGCGACGGCGTCAGCCCGTCCCCGGCATATTCGTAGACCAGCAGGCTGCCGTCCGGCTGCACCAGCGGGCGGAAGAAGCCGGTCGAGGCGTTGCTCACCACGTCCCACTTCTGGCTGGCGATGTCGAAGGTGAAAACGTTGGACACGCCGGTGTAATAGCTCGTCCCGATCAGGCTCTTGCCGTCGGGGGTGAAGACGAAGCTCTCGGGCGTCGAGGGCGGCAGGTTGAGGCGCGCCACCTCCATCGGCGCGCCGGCCAGCAGGCTCTCGGTCGTCCACACGCGCACCGACTGGTTGCCGTCGACCTCGCCGAAACTGGCCGCGACCTTGCTCCCGTCGGGCGCGATGTCGAGGTCGAAGGGAGTCTGGCCATAGTCGAAGGTGATGACCTGGTTGAACCCGGCATAGGGCTGGGGAATCCGCACGAAGGTCGCGTAGCCGTTCTGGTGACGGATGCCCCACAGCGACCGGTCGACGGGGTTGAGCACGAGGTCGCCGATCCGCGCGTCGCGCAGCAGCATCCGCTTCTTGCCCGTGTCGACGTCGATCTCGACGAGGTCGCGGAAGGCGTAATTGTCCTCGGTGTAATAGGCCTTGCGCGCCGCCTCGTCGAACGCGAGGCTGGTCACCTTGTAGAGCATCATGCCCTTGATTTCGCTGAGCTTGGTCAGCTTGCCCGTGGCCAGGTCCATGCGCCCGACGAAGCCGATCTCGCCCGGATAGCGGAAGGCGGCGATCAGGCTGTTCGTCCTGGTGTCCACATAGCCGCGCGAAATCGACCCCAGCCCCTTGGGCGACAGGTGCTGGACCACGGTCAGCGGATAGGCCGACAGCTTGGCCAGGTTGGCCTTCTGGAAATCCTTTTCGAAGGCGATCCATCGGTCCCACGCCTCGTCGAGCTTCGTGCCGAAGACGTGACGGAACTGCGCCGCGTAGAAAGGCTTGCTGTCCTCGTCGCGCTTCAGCCAGGCGACGACCTTGTCCGGCCCGTAGGTCAGCGCCAGCCACGAGATGAAGCGCGTGCCGTAAAGATAGTCGTTGACCCCGACCTGGAAATCGACGGCCGTGCCTTCGCTCTCCAGCCCCAGCGGCGAATAGAAGGTGTCGCCGTCGCGGACCTTGGCGCGGAACACCATCTCGTCATAGGCGCCCTGCGCGCGCCCGAGCCCGCCGGCCATCCACGTCTCGAAGAACACCGCCGAGCCTTCGAGGAACCAGCGCGGCACCGCGTTGCGCGGCGTCGCGAGGTAATTCCACAGGATGCTTTCGGGATGCTCCTGCACCGGCATCGGCTTGCCCGCAAGGAACCGCCGCCAGAAGGCGTCGCGCTTGTTCCACACGTCCATGGTCGCGACATGGGCCAGCTCGTGGTTGACCAGGGTGTAGAAGCGCTCGCCCGGGGTGAAGGTCTCCATCGACTGCGACAGCGGCGCGACGTCGAACAAGGTCGCGTTGTTGGGCGACGAGCGCGCCGCCGCATTGCCATAGTCGCCGAAGTCCTTGAGCAGGACGTTGAGCCGGTCCCACGGCTGCCAGTCGAACGTCTTCTTGTGGAAGATCAGGGCGTTTTCGATCGAGCGGCCGAGATAGGGCGTCAGATAGGTCTGGACCGGGTCGAAATAGAGCAGCGAAAAGTTCTTGGTCTCCAGCGTGGAGAGGTCGATCCCGCCGGCGCTCGGCGGGACATGCTCCAGTTCTTCCGGGGGCGGGGCGGGCTCGTCGGGCACGGGCGGCGGCGTGTCCGTTGCCGGCAGCGGGTCCTGAACCGTGGTCGTGGGCGGGGGCGGCGCATTGGGGTCGGGCGCCTGCTGCGCGAACGCGGTTGTGGCCGCGCTGCACAGCAGCGCGGCCACGCACCCCCTGTTGACAGCACGGCCAAGCCGCCTTGCCCCCGTCATCAGCCCCCTTTCGGCCCGCGAGGGGCCGTACAACGCTAGTTCTGGCGCATCTGCGCGGCGAACGAGCTACTCTGCAGCGCCGACGCGAAATTGGCGTTCATCGCCAGCGCCTGGAAGTTGGGGTTGCGGCCAAGCGCCGCGAAGGCCTGCGCGTTGCGGGCGAAGGCCCCCAGCGCCGCCGGGTTGCGGGCCAGCGCCGCGAACGCCTGCGGGTTGGCCGCCATGGCCGCAAAGGCCTGCGGGTTGCGGGCCATCGCCGCCATCGCCTGCGAATCGAGCCGGCCTTGCGCCGCCATCTGCGCCGCGCCCGCCTGGCTGGCGAACGCGCTGGCCGCGCGGGCCGACGCCGACAGCGCCTCGGCATTCTTGGCCGCCGCGCTGAACGCGCCGGCGTTGCGGGCCATGGCGTCGAGCGCCTGCGCGTTCATCGCCGCCTGGAACGCCTGCGCGTTGCTGGCGAGCGCCTGGAAGGCGGCGGCACTGCGGGCCATGGCGTCGAACGCCGAGGCGTCCCGCGCCAGCGCGCTCATCGCCGCCGAATCGCGGGCCAGGGCCTGGAAGGCCTGCGCATCGCGCGCCATCGCCGCCACGCCGGCGGGGTTGCGGGCCGCCGCCGCGAAGGCGTTGGCGTCGCGGGCGTAGCTGGCAAAGGCCTGCGGGTTGCGGGCCATCGCCGCCAGCGCCTGCGGGTGGCGGGCCAGCGCCGCGAACGCCTGCGGATGCTGCGCCGCCGCCGCAAAGGCCTGCGGCTGCATCGCCAGCGCGTCGAAGGCATTGGCATGGCGGGCCATCGCCGCCGCCGCCTGCGCGTCGAGGGCATTGGCGCCGCGGGCCTGGCTTGCGAAGGCATTGGCCGAGCGCGCCGCCGCGCTCAGCGCGTCGGCATTCTTCGCCAGCGCGGCAAAGGCGTCGGCGTTGCGCGCCATGGCGTCGAACGCCGCGGCGTCGCGGGCCAGCGCGTCCATCGCCGCCGCATCGCGGGCCAGCGCCTGGAAGGCCTGTGCGTCGCGGGCCATCGCCGCGATCCCGGCCGGGTTGCGCGCTGCCGCCGCGAAGGCGTTGGCGTCCTTGGCATAGGCCGAGAAGGCCTGCGGGTTGCGGGCCATCGCCTCGAACGCCTGCGGATGCCGCGCCAGCGCGTCGAACGCGTTGGCATGGCGCGCCATGGCGGCGAAGGCCTCGGCGCTGCGCGCGTCGGCGCTGCGGGCCGCGGCCGAGACGGCCTCGGCATTCTTCGCCATGGCGGCAAAGGCCTGCGGGTCCTTGGCGAGCGCCGCGAACGCCTGCGGGTTGGCGGCCATCGCCGCCATCGCCTGCGGGTTGCGGGCGAGCGCCGCGAAATTGGCGTCGCGGGCCATCGCGCGGAAGTTCGGGTCCTTGGTCATGACCTCGAAGGCGTCGGTCTGCATCAGCTGCGCGACCGACTGGTCGCCCAGCTGCACGTCGCCGGCGCCGATCTGCGCCTCGACCTGCCGATCCGCCGGGGCGATCGTGCCTTCGGACGGTCCGAGCGGCGGGTAGATACGCCCAACACCATACGCCGCCACGGCAACGGCGACCACGATGGCGCCAGTGGCAAGAAACTTGCGATTCGATTGGGTGGTAGCGGTCATGAGTTCCCCCTCGTTGGACCGCCGCGGATTATTTACAATATGTTAACCAGAGTCAATGAATCACGTTATGTTCTTCGCCGCTTCAGGCCAATGCGCCCTGCGCCCGCGCCGGATCGAACGCGAAGCATGACGCGCAAGCCTCGCCCGACTCGCAACCGCTTCGCCCCTCGCGGCGTTGCGGAGGCGGAATGTACCAGGCGACCATCAATCCCAGGAAGCGCGGGCTGACGCTCGCCGCCATCCTCCTCGCGCACGTCGCGGCGATCTACGCCGCGCTGACGATGACGGGCGTCGTCCCCGCGGTGACCGCCGAAGACCTTACCCAGCTGATCGACATCGCCGAGCCGCCGCCCCCGCCCGCGGTCGAGCTGGAGGTCGAGGACGACGCCGCGCCGGAGAAGGAGGGCGCGGCCTCCGCCAAGAATATCGACAGCCAGGCGACCCCCGTCGCCGCGCCCAAGCCGCGCATCGACCTGCCGGTGCCGCCGCCCATGCCGGTCACGGAGACGCCGAAGGACGGCAGCGAATCGACCCAGGGCGCCTCCGACGTCGTCGGTCCGGGCACCGGCGCGGGCGGGGTCGGCACCGGTACCGGCTCGGGCGGCAGCGGCGACGGTACCGGCGGCGGCGGGACCGGGCAGGGCACGCGCCCGGCGCTGGTGTCGGCGGGACTCACCCAGCGCGACTATCCGCCCGCGCTGGCGCGCCGCTGGCCGCGCGGCGGGCAGGTCTTCGTCGCCATCCGGGTCCAGCTCGACGGCCGCGCCACCGACTGCCGCGTCGACCGCTCCTTCGGCGACCGCGAGATCGACCAGTGGACCTGCAGCCTCGTCACCAACAAGCTGCGCTTCCGCCCGGCCACCGACGACCGCGGCCGGCCGTTCGTGTCGTGGTACGGCTATATCCAGCGCGACACCGGCCGCGCGCGCTAGGGGCCTTGCCTTCGCCGTCCCCAGCGGGCAGGGCGCGGCCTCACCCGACGACAGGAGCAGCACCGATGATCGAAGCCGAATGGTGGGACTATGACGACCGCGAGGAGATGGCGGATGCCGTCGCGGGCGACATCGCCTTCATCATCGAAAGCGCCCTCGACGCGCGCGGCGAGGCGATCATCGCGGTGCCCGGCGGCTCGACCCCGCTGCCGATCTACAAGAAACTCGCGGGCAAGAAGCTCAACTGGAAGAAGGTGACGATCGTCCCGACCGACGACCGGCTGGTGCCGATGACCGACGAGGCCTCGAACGTGCGCGGCATCGCCATGGCCTTCCTGCCGACGGGCGCGCGGGTCTTCCCGATCACCAGCGACATCACCGACTACAAGATGGCCGGCAACTCCGCCAACGCGAAGCTGTCCGAACTCAAGTTCCCGCTCGACCTCGCCTGGCTGGGCATGGGCGGCGACGGGCACACCGCCTCGATCTTCGCCGGCCCGGATCTCGACGACGCGCTCAATGCCCCCAACGGTCGCCACGCGGTCGGCGTGATGCCCGACCCGCTGCCGCCCGAGGCGCCCTATCCGCGTGTCACGCTGACCCGCTCGGCGATCCTGTCGGCCCGCACCGTCCTCATCACCATCACGGGCGACGACAAGAAGGCGCTGCTCGAAGGCGCGATCGAGGACGGCCATTCCAGCAAGTTGCCGATCGGCCGCGTGCTGGCCGAAGCCGAACAGCCGATCGACATCCACTGGGCCGCCTGAGCCACCGAGCGCAGTGACGCCGACGCGCCAGCGTCGCCGGAACAGTGCGAAGAGATGGCGAAGGCCGGCCAGCCTGCCGCGAAGCGGACAGGTCTGACGTCACGGGATTCACTCCCGTGACGACCCAGCGCCGCCCGATCAGTTCCCGGACGGCGCGGCGGGCACGGCCGGGGTTTCGGCCGCGTCGGGCTTCACCGGCTTCTTGACGGTCACCGTCTGGCAGACACGCCTCAGCATCCGCGACATCGGCACCTCGATTTCCTTGCACACCTTCTTCGTCGTTACCGTTTCGGTCGGCGCGGCGGGTTGGGCCGGGGCGGGCACGGCGGCAGGGGCGGGCGCGGCCAGCGCCATGAACACGGACAGACTGAACAAGGGGCACATCCTTACGCTAGCCGAGGGGTGGGGGAGGGCGAAGCGGCAAGCCTAGCGCCGGCCCTCCGCTTGCCCGCCCTTTTTCGACCAACGGCGGCACCCCGTCGCCGGGGCGCCCTAGACCTGGTCGAGCGGCTTGCCCTTCGTTTCCTTGATGAAGAGGATCGTGACGATCGCCGAGATGGCGGTGAACACCACCGCGTACCACAGCCCCGCATAGATATCCCCGGTCGCCGCGACGATCGCGAAGCTGGTGACCGGCAGGAAGCCGCCGACCCAGCC
>CAZKCD010000029.1:0-18187 GCA_964551235.1 uncultured Sphingomonas sp. | reverse complement strand
GACCCGGAAGGCACGGCCCGCCGCCTGCTCGACCGCCTCGGCCTGCCCTTCGACCCGGCGGTGCTCGACTTTCACCGGACCGAGCGGGCGGTGCGGACGATCAGCGCGGGCCAGGTGCGCCAGCCGATCAACCGCAAAGGAATCGGCGCCTGGCGCGCGTTCGAGCCATGGCTCGCCCCGCTCGCCGACGCGCTCGGCGACACGCGCGACCACTGGCGCGACTGAACGGCTTGTGAGGGCGAAAGGGCTCGCCTAGCGTCGCGCCGATGGCCAGTCGACCGCAGTCCCTCGAACAGCGTCTCGCGCAGGCGGCGCGCGATCCCCAGCTGCTCCGCGCCGGCCAGGCGCTGGCGACCAACGACCTGCCGACCGCGGAGGGCATCCTGCGTCCCTATCTGCACCAGCGCCCGACCGATATCGCCGCGATCCGCATGATGGCCGAGCTGGCGGCACGGATCGGGCGGCTGACGGACAGCGAGAACCTCCTGCGCCGCGCTCTCGAGCTGGCCCCCGGCTTCACCGCCGCGCGGGCCAATCTGGCGACCGTCCTCTACAAGCAGAACCGGCCGGTCGAGGCGATCGCCGAACTCGAAGCGATCGAGCGCGTCGGCGCGGCGCATCTCGGCCATTCCAGCCTCAAGGCGGCCGCGCTCGGCCGGCTCGGCGGGCACGAGGAAGCGCTCGCCCTCTATCGCCAGATCCTCGACGCCCGCCCCGACGAGCCCAAGATCTGGATGAGCTACGGCCACATCCTCAAGACCGTCGGCCGGACCGACGAGGGAATCGCCGCCTACCGCCGCTCGATCGATTTGCGCCCCGGCCTCGGCGAAGCGTGGTGGAGCCTCGCCAACCTCAAGACCTACCGCTTCACCGACGCGGACGTCGCCGCCATGCGCGCCGCGCTGTCCGCCGACGGGATCGACGAGGACGACCGGTTCCACCTCCACTTCGCGCTGGGCAAGGCGCTGGAGGATCGCCGCGATGCCGCGGGCAGCTTCGCTGCTTATGCCGAGGGCAATCGCCGCCGCCGCGCCCAGCTCGACTACCGGCGCGAGGCGATTGCCGACCTCGTCGACCGGTCGATCGCGACCTTCACGCCCGCCTTCTTCGCCAAGCGTCGCGATTACGGCTGCCCGTCGGACGCGCCGATCTTCGTGCTCGGCCTGCCGCGCGCGGGGTCGACCCTGGTCGAGCAAATCCTCGCTAGCCATCCGCTGGTCGAGGGAACGACCGAACTGCCCGACATTCCGCTGATGGCGCGCCGCCTGTCGGGGCGGAAGGACGCCGACGATCCCGGCGCCTATCCCGAAATCCTCGCGACGCTCGATCCGGCGCAATGCCGCGCGTTGGGCGAGGAATATCTCGAACGCGCCGCGGTGCAGCGGGTTACCGACCGCCCCCATTTCATCGACAAGCTGCCGAACAACTGGGCGCATGTCGGCTTCGTCAAGCTCATCCTGCCGAACGCGCGGATCGTCGATGCGCGGCGCCATCCGCTCGCCTGCGGCTTTTCCAATTTCAAGCAGCATTTCGCGCGCGGCCAGGCCTTCACCTACGACCTTGGCGACCTCGGCCATTATTACGCCGATTACGTCCGGCTTATGCGCCATCTCGATGCCGTCCTGCCGGGGCAGGTCCACCGCATCGTCAACGAGGCGCTGGTCGAGGATCCCGACGGCGAGATCCGCCGCCTGCTGGGTGGCGTCGGCCTGCCCTTCGATCCCGCCTGCCTCGCCTTCCACGAGAACAAGCGCGCGGTGCGCACGCCAAGCGCCGAGCAGGTGCGCAAGCCGGTCAACGCCTCGGGCGTGGATCGCTGGCGCGACTATGACGAGTGGCTCGGCCCGCTCAAGGACGCGCTCGGCCCGACGCTCGACGACTGGCGCATTTAGGCAACAGCCGCCGGCGAATTGCTCGCGGGCCGCCGCGGTGAATTGACCGCGTCCGCGCTTCTGCCAGTCTCGTTTCGGAAATCGAACAGCCGGGGGGCCCTTCGCATGCGCATTCGTTCGTCTCGTCACACCGGAAAGGCGACGATGGTCGCCCTCCTCGCCACGTCCATCCTGTCGGCGCCCGCCGTCGCGCAGGACGCCGCGGCGCCCGCCGATCCGGCGGCCGCGCCGTCGGCGGCGCAGGATGATGACGCGATCATCATCACCGCGACCAAGCGCGCGGAAAACCTCCAGGACGTGCCGCTGGCGATCACCGCGATCGGGACGAAGCAGCTCGACGATTTGCAGGTCAACGACTTCGACGATTATGCCAAGCTGGTTCCGTCGCTCAGCTACAAGTCGGCCGGCCCGGGGTCGAGCAACGTCTATTTCCGCGGCGTCGCCTCGGGCGAGAACGCCAACCACTCGACCTCGCTGCCCAGCGTCGGCACCTATCTCGACGAACAGCCGATCACGACGATCACCGGCGCGCTCGACGTGCACGTGTTCGACATCGCCCGCGTCGAGGCGCTGGCCGGGCCGCAGGGCACGCTCTATGGCGCGTCCAGCCAGGCCGGCACGGTGCGCATCATCACCAACAAGCCGGAGATCGGCCAGCTTCGCGGCGCGGTGAACCTTGAACTCAACAAGGTCGCGCACGGCGACTTCGGCTACACCGGCGAAGGTTTCATCAACGTTCCCATCTCGACCAACATGGCAGCCCGCGTGGTCGGCTGGTACCGCCGCGACGGCGGCTACATCGACAACATCCGCGGCCAGTTCAACTACACCGAATACGACGCCTACGCGAACGGCGGGGCGCCCACCGGCAATACCATCGTGCGCGACAACGCCGACGTGGCCGAGAACAATTACAACGACGTCGACACCTACGGCGCGCGCGCGGCGCTGAAGATCGACCTCAACGAGAACTGGACCATCACGCCGCAGCTGATGGCGCAAAAGCAGGTCTCGCGCGGCTCCTTCGCGGAAGAAAGCGGCCTCGGCGACCTCGAGACGATGCAGTTCGTCAAGGAGAAGTTCACCGACAAATGGTGGCAGGCCGCGCTGACGGTCGAAGGCAAGATCGGCAATTTCGACGTGACCTACGCGGGCGCGTTCCTGAAGCGCCAGATCGACGGCCAGAGCGACTATAGCGACTACAGCTATTTCTATAACGAGCTCGCCGGCTACGGCGCCTACTGGTACGACAACGACTTCAACCCGATCGACCCGACCCAGTATGTCGTGTCGGACGACAGCTTCAAGAAGACGTCGCACGAGCTGCGCGTGACCTCGCCCGCCGACAAGCGCCTGCGCCTAACCGCCGGCCTGTTCTATCAGCGGCAGGAACATAATATCGAGCAGCATTACATCATCGACGGCCTCGCCGACTTCCTCCAGGTCGACGGCTGGGACGACAATATCTGGCTCACCAAGCAGATCCGCGTCGACCGCGACTATGCCGCCTTCGGCGAATTGTCGTTCGACCTCACGCCCAAGCTGACGCTGACCGCGGGTGGCCGTTACTACAAGTATGACAACACGTTGGTCGGCTGGTTCGGCTTCAACAACTTCACCGACGACGGCATCGGCTATTCGAGCAACCCGGACTATCTGTGCGATGCGCCGGCGGAAGTCAGCGGATCGCCCTGCACCAACGTCGACAAGCGCACCAAGGACACCGGTTTCGTCCACCGCCTCAACGCGACCTACAAGCCGAACGACGACCTGCTGCTCTACGCCACCTGGTCACGCGGTTTCCGTCCGGGCGGCATCAACCGTCGCGGCTCGCTGCCGCCCTACGCGCCGGACTTCCTCAGCAACTACGAGATCGGGGCCAAGTGGAGCTTCGGGCGCGGCTCGCACCTCAACGTGGCGGCCTACCAGCTTAACTGGAAGGACATCCAGCTCTCGTTCCTCGGCGCCAACGGCCTGACCGAGGTGCGCAACGCCGGGGACGCGCGCATTCGCGGGTTCGAGGCCGATCTCCTGCTGCGGCCCATCGACGGGCTGACCTGGAGCACCGGCTTCGCCATCAACAATGCCGAACTCACCAAGGACTTCTGTCCGAACACCAACCTCGGCTGCATCGACGACGGCTATGACTTCACGGCCGAGAAAGGCACCCGTCTGCCGCTCACCGCGAAGTTCAAGGGCAACACCAGCGTCCGCTACGAATGGGACCTCAACCCGCGGATGAAGGCGAACGTCCAGGCCAGCGCCGCCTACGAAGGCGCCCGCACCCGCGACATTCGGCCGCCGATCCAGGATATTTACGGCAAGCTCAAGGCCTACACGCTGGTCGATATCGGCGCCGGGATCGACATGGACCATTGGTCGGTGGACCTGTTCGTGAAGAACCTGTTCGACACGCGCGGGCAGATCGCCAAGAGCCTGCAGTGCAACGAGTTTGTGTGCGGCGACGTCAACAACGGCACGGCGATCGGTGGCAAGATCTACACCACCGTCACCCGCCCGCGCACCATGGGCATTCGCGTCGGCTACAAGTTCTAGCCGTCCGCCCCCGTCCGTAAGGCAGCCCGCCGCATCCCCGTGATGCGGCGGGTTGTTTTTTGCAACTCACTGCGTCACGCTGGCGCGCATGAAATATTTCGAAGACATGGAAGTCGGCGCCGAGACCTATTTCGGCGAAACGGAGGTGACGCGCGAGGAAGTGCTCGAATTCGCGCGCAAATACGATCCCCAACCCTTCCATTTGAGCGACGAGGAAGCGGCCAAGACGCATTTCGGCCGGATCGCGGCCTCGGGCTGGCACACCACGGCCATGACCATGGGCATGCTCGTGCGCTACATGGAGCAGAACCCGCAGGCGAGCCTCGGGGCCGCGGGCATCGATGAGCTGCGCTGGAAAATCCCGGTCTATCCGGGCGACACGCTGCGCGCCTGGGGCAAGGTGCTCGAAGTCACGCCCTCGCGCTCCAAGCCCGACATCGGGACCATCCGCACGCAGACGACGGTCAAGAACCAGGACGACCGCGTCGTCATGACATTCACCTCTATCGTGCTGATGCGGCGGCGCCCCGCCGGGGCCTAATGGCCGTCGAACGCCATTAGGCTGACGGTCTCGATCCCTTCCGCGCGTAGCCGCTCGGCCCCGCCGAGCTCCGGCAGGTCGATCGCAAAGCGCGCCCCGGCGACCTCGCCCCCGGCCCGCCGCACGAGGCGCGCGGCGGCCAGCGCCGTGCCGCCGGTCGCGATCAGGTCGTCGACCACTAGGACGCGAGCGCCGGGCGTGCACGCGTCAGCGTGGATGGCGAGCCGGTCCGTCCCATATTCGAGCGCATAATCCTCGGTGATGGTTTCGCCGGGCAACTTGCCCGCCTTGCGGACCAGCAGCAGCCCCGCCTTCAGCTGCACCGCCATCGCCCCGCCCAGCACGAAGCCGCGCGCGTCGATCGCTGCGACGAGGTCCACGGGGCGCTCGACGGTCGCGCACAACGCATCGACCGCGGCGGCCAGGCCGTCGCGGTCGAGCAATAAGGTCGTGATGTCGCGAAAGCGGATTCCCGGCTTGGGGAAATCCGGAATGGTGCGGACCAGCGCCTTCAAGTCGTCGGCGCTGGTCCCCACGCGTTGGTTAGCCTTCGATCCCGGCTTCGTCCTTGGCGCGTTCGCGAAGCGCCTGGTGGTCCGGATCGAGCGCGCCCTTCGGCGCGACTTTGCGCTTCGCCGTCGCCCAGACGTTCTGGTAGGCGAAGTAGCCCAGGATCGTCGCGATGATCAGGAAGATCAGCACGGCGGTGCCGGCCCGCTTGCGGTTGTCGAGCTTGGGCTCGGCGGTCCACTGCAGGAAGGCGGCCACGTCCTTGGCCATCTGGTCGACGGTGGCTTTGGGCGAACCTTCGGCGTCGTAGCTGACCTGGCCGTCCGACATGATCGGCTGCGGCATGGCGATGTTCAGGCTGTGGAAGTACGGGTTGTAGTGCAGGCCCGGCCCCGGCATCGATGCCGGGAACTTCTGCGCCAGCTCGGCCGGCGGCTGCTGGTAGCCGGTCAGCAGCGAGTAGATGTAGTTGGCTCCGTCCGGACGCGCCTTCGCCATCAGCGACAAGTCGGGCGGCAGCGCGTTGTTGTTCGCGGCGCGCGCGGCGATCTCGTTCGGGTACGGCGACGGGAACTTGTCCGACGGCAGCGCCTTGCGGGTCGCGGGCTCGCCGGTGTCCGGGTTGATCGTGGGAACCTCGATCTTCCACTCGTTGGCGGCGTAGGACTTCACCTGGCCCGGCGTGTAGCCGATCTGCTCGAGGTCGAAGAAGCTGACGCGGCTGATGCCGTGGCAGCCCGCGCAGACCTCGGTGTAGATCTTGAGGCCGCGCTGCAGCTGCGCATGGTCGGTCTTGCCGAACAGGCCCGCCGTCGGAAGACCCGCGTCGCGCGGCTTCTTGTGGAAGACGTGCACCGCATCTTCTTCGTGCGGGGTGGTGAAGTAAGTCGTCAGGTCGACCGCCATCGAGATCAGGAGGATCCCGGCAAAGGCGAGGCCGACGAGGAAACCGATGATGCGAACCATGATCGTCTGTGTCCCTTTAAGCGGCGGTCGCCGGCGCGCCGGCACCTTGTCCGAGCGGAGCGCTCTCTTCCGCTTCCCCGTGCGTCACCGACGCCGAGATCGACGAGGGCAGCGGCAGCGTGCGCTCGAACTTGCTGATCAGCGGCAGGATGATGAGGAAGTGGGCGAAATAATAAGCCGAGGCGATCTGCCCGAGCGCGATGTTGAGGGCGTTGATCTCCGCCCCGCCGACGTAGGCGAGGATCAGGATGTCGACGACCAGCAGCAGGTAGAAGCGCTTGAACAGCGGACGATAGTTGCCCGAACGCACCGGCGACTTGTCGAGCCACGGCAGGAAGAAGAGCAACAGGATCGACGCGAACATCGCGACGACGCCCCACAGCTTGGCCGGCAGGATGAAGTCCACCGTGAAGCTGCGCAGGATCGCGTAGAACGGCCAGAAATACCATTCCGGAACGATGTGCGCCGGCGTCGAAAGCGGGTTCGCCGGGATGTAGTTGTCCGGGTGGCCCAGCGAGTTCGGGAAGAAGAACAGCACCAGCGCATAGACCGACAGGAAGGCACCGGCGAACCAGCCGTCCTTGGCGGTGTAGAATGGGTGGAAGGGCAAGGTGTCCTTCTCCGTCTTCACGTCGACGCCGGTCGGGTTGTTCGACCCCGGGATGTGTAGCGCCCAGATGTGCAGGATGGTGACGCCCGCGATGACGAACGGCAGCAGGTAGTGCAGCGAGAAGAACCGGGTCAGCGTGGCCTGGTCCGGCGCGTAGCCGCCCAGCAGCCAGACGCGCAGCGGCTCGCCGACCAGCGGGAAGGCCGAGAAGAAGCCGGTGATGACCTGCGCGCCCCAGTAGCTCATCTGGCCCCACGGCAGCACGTAGCCCATGAACGCGGTGGCCATCATCAGCAGGTAGATGACGAGGCCGAGCATCCACACCATCTCGCGCGGCGCCTTGTAGGAGCCGTAATAGAGACCGCGGAAGATGTGGATGTAGACCGCGATGAAGAAGAAGCTCGCCCCGTTGGCGTGGGCGTAGCGGATCAGCCAGCCGGCGTTGACGTTGCGCATGATGTGCTCAACCGAGCTGAAAGCGCCGTCGACCGACGAATAATAATGCATCGCCAGCACGATGCCGGTGATGATCTGGATGGTCAGGAAGATCCCGGCGAGGACGCCGAAGTTCCAGAAATAGTTGAGGTTGCGCGGCACCGGATAGCCGCCGCCGATCGCGCCGTAGACCAGCCGGGGAAACGGCAGGCGCTGGTCGATCCACCGACCGAGGTCGGTCTTCGGTTCATAGGGCTTGGCCCAGGAAAAGCTCATCGTTTCGCTCCCTTAGCCGATCGTCACGACGGTGTCGGACGTGAAGGTGTAGTCGGGCACCACGAGGTTGAGCGGCGCCGGGCCTTTGCGAATGCGCGCGGCCGTGTCATAGTGCGAGCCGTGGCAGGGGCAGAAATAGCCGCCATATTCGCCGCGGTTCTCGCCTTCGCCGATGCCCAGCGGCACGCAGCCCAGGTGGGTGCACACGCCCAGCGTGATCAGCCAGTTTTCCTTGCCGGGCTTGGTGCGCTCGGCCAGCGTCTGCGGGTCGCGAAGCTCGCCCAGCGGGACCGCGTTGGCCTCCTGGATTTCTTTCGGCATCAGGTTGCGCACGAAGACGGGCTGCTTGCGCCACACCGCCTTGATGCCCTGACCCGGCTGGATCTTCGAGACGTCGACCTCGACCGAGGCGAGCGCGAGCACGTCGGCCGACGGGCTCATTTGGCTCACCAGCGGCACCGCGACGGCGGCTGCGCCGACGCCCGCGAAGCTCACTGCGGCAATGTTGATGAAATCCCGGCGGCGAACGCCGTCGCCTCCCTCGGGAGTGCCATCGGTGGTTTCCAGCGTGGCCATGCTTACCCTTTGCACGTTGCGTGTTCATGCGCCCCGAAAAGGCGCGGATACGACTGTCCCCCCGGCACGCGCCGGAAGGGGGTTGGCGCGCTGATAGCGGGGACATCAGCCAGTGCCAAGGGCGAAGTGCACCGGTCTTGCATGCGCCACGCTTTGTCGCCATCCGCAGGCCATGCGCATCGCCCTGTTCGAGCCGGAAATCGCCCAGAATGTGGGCGCGGTGCTGCGGCTCGGCGCGTGCCTCGGGGTCGCGGTCGAGCTGATCGAACCGCTCGGATTCGCCTGGGACGACAAGCGCGTGCGCCGCACCGCCATGGACTATATCGACCATGTCGCGGTCACCCGCCACGAATCGTTCGACGCCTTCCGCGCCGCCTGCCCCGGCCGCCTGCTGCTGATGACCACGAAGGGCGCCACCAGCACGCACCGTTTCGCCTTCGAGTCGGACGATATCCTGCTGTTCGGCAAGGAGAGCGCGGGCGTTCCCGAGGCCGTCGCCGCGCGCTGCGACGCCCGCCTGCGGATCCCGGCGCGCCCGGTGGTCCGCTCATTCAATCTTGCCACATCGGCCGCCATCGCCTTGAGTGAGGCGCTACGCCAGACAGGATCCTTGCCCGAATGAAACCGCTCGACGACCAGCAGCAAGCCGCCCGCACCTGGTTCGAATCGCTCCGCGACCGGATCTGCGCCGCCTTCGAGGCGATCGAGCGCGAGGCCGGCAGCGACGCCGCCTTCGACTACACCGCCTGGGATCGCACCGACCCCGACGGCTCGCCCGGCGGCGGCGGAGTGCGCGGCGTGATGAAGGGCAAGGTGTTCGAGAAGGTCGGGGTCAACGTCTCGACCGTCGGCGGCACCTTCTCCCCCGAATTCGCCCCGTCGATTCCCGGCGCGGAGGTCGATCCCAGCTTCTTCGCCACCGGCATCAGCCTCGTCGCCCACATGGCCAACCCGCACGTGCCGGCGGTCCACATGAACACCCGTTTCCTCACCACCACGCGGCGCTGGTTCGGCGGCGGGGCCGACCTCAATCCGGCCATTCCCTACCAGGAGGACACCGACGCCTTCCACGCCCGCCTGCGCGCGGCCTGCGCGGCGCACGACCCGACCTTCTACGATCGCTTCAGCCAGTGGGCGGAGGAGTATTTCTGGCTTCCCCACCGCGAACGCTCGCGCGGGGTGGGCGGGATTTTCTACGACCGCCTCGAAGACCATTTCGACGCGCATTTCGCGTTCACGCGCGACGTCGGCGAGGCGTTCCTCGACATCTACCCGCAAATCGTGCGCAAGCGCATGGACATGCCCTATGACGAGGCGGACATGGCCGAGCTGCTCGATTTTCGCGGCCGGTACGTCGAGTTCAACCTGCTCTACGACCGCGGGACGTTGTTCGGCCTCAAGACCGGCGGCAACGTCGACGCGATCCTGATGAGCCTGCCGCCGCTCGCCCGCTGGACCTGAAGCCGCGCGCTCCTAGGCGAAAATATCCTCGACGTTGGGCACGCTGTCGATCGTCACCTTCTGGGCGTAGAGCCGCGCGATCATCAGCGCGTAGACGCTCATCACGATCGCGTTGACCACCCCGCCGACCAGGCCGCCGGCCAGCGCGGCGACGCTGAACGGTTCGGGCGCGCCCAGCGTCAGCGCGACCAACGTACCGAACACCGCGCCCAGCGCCATCGACACGACGATGGCCAGGACCAGCCACAGCATCAGGAACGCCAGCAGGCGCAGCGTCTCGCCCCGGGTCAGCGCCCAGCTGCGCTTCAGCATGGCGACCGGCCCGGCCCCCTCGCCCACCGCCACCGCCGGCACGAAGAAGAAGCGCAGCCCGAGATAGAGCATCGCCACCGCCCACAGCAGCATGACCAGCAGCACGCCGCCGCCCGCGGCCCGCAGGTTGGCGAGCATCGCCTCGGGCGTCTCGCCACCGACCGCCGCGCCGACGACGATCCCGAACAGGAACAGCATCGGCACGACGTAGAGCAGCAGCGCGCCGAGCACCGGGAACACCCGCTTCGCGCCGGTCGCGATCGCCTCGCCGACCGATGCGCCCGGCCGCAGCGCGATGACGCTCAGCGCCAGCACCCCGATCTGGGTGACGATCAGCACCACCAGTTGCAGCCACAGGGCCGTGCCCTGCGCGGCCTCGGCCTCCGCCGCCATCGACGCCGTCTGCGGGGCGACGAGCGACAGCAGCGCTGTCGGCAGAAGCAGCAGGGCCGCCGCCACGCTGGCGATGAGCTTGCCGTCGCGCCCCAGGATGCCGCGCGTGTCGTCCCACGCCTTGCCGATCGAAATGGCCATCGTCGCTGATCCTCCCTCGCCCGCCGTTATGCGGGCCGACACCGCCCTTGGCAACGACGGCGGTTGGCGGCAAGGGCGGGGCGTGGAAACGATTGACGGCATCGAATGGCGGGTCAGCGAGGGGCTCGTCCCCTACCCCGAGGCCCTGGCGGCGATGGAACAACGCGCCGCCGCGGTCCGCGAGGGAGACGCGCCCGAGCTGGCTTGGCTCCTGGAGCATCCGCCCCTGTTCACCGCCGGCACCAGCGCCGACGCGGCCGAGCTGTTCAACCCGATGGGATTTCCGGTGTTCGAGGCGGGGCGCGGCGGGCGCTACACCTATCATGGCCCGGGCCAGCGCATCGGCTACCTCGTCCTCGACCTCGACCCACGCGGCCGCGACATCCGCCACTTCGTCCACGCGCTCGAAGGCTGGATGATCGACGCGCTGGCCCTTGCCGGCGTGGACGCGCGGCGCGAGGCGGGCCGCATCGGCATATGGACGGGCCGGGGGGCTGACGAGGCGAAGATCGGCGCCATCGGCGTGCGCGTGAAGCGCTGGGTGACGATGCACGGCTTCTCGATCAACGTCGCGCCCGACCTTGCGCACTTCACCGGCATCGTGCCGTGCGGAATCGCCGATTTCGGCGTGACGAGCCTCGCCCGGCTCGGAAAATCGACCGATATGGGCGCGCTGGACGCGCATCTGCGCGCGACTTTTCCCGCTTTTCTGGCGAATCTTTCACGCCTGCACAAAGAGCCTTGAGGGACGGGAACTCCGCCACTATTGTGCGCCGCGATTTGGGGTAACGGATTCACCGTACCAGATCGCGATAATCAAGGGAGTTTTGAATGCGTGCTCTTATCCTGGTCGCCGCGGCGGCCCTGGCTGTCTCGGCTTGCAGCAACAACGAAGCGGCCGAAAACACCGTCAACGTCGACGAGTCGATGACCGCCGACAACCTCGTCACCGACACCAACGTCGTTGACGCCAACGCCGTTGACGCGAACATGACCATGGACGCCAACGCGACGGACGCCAACGCGACCGACGCCAACGCGACCGACGCGAACGCGACCAACGCGATGTAATCGCTCCAACGCTTCCCTTCGGGGCGGCGTTGGCTTTAGGAGAGGCTGTCGGTACCAACCGGCAGCCTCTTTCTTTTTGCCTAAGGACCTTGCCCATGCGCCGTTCGCTCCCCGCCCTCTTCCTGCTCGCCGCGCTCGGCGGCTGCGGCGGTTCGAAGGACGATGCGCAGGACATCCGCGAGGTCGACCAGCAATTGGCCAGCGACAATCTGGTCGACAACGACCTCACCGCGATCGACGCGGTGACCGGCGCCGACGCCAACATGGCCGCCGACGTCGATCCGTCGACCATCACGGACATCAGCGAGGACGGCGGTAACACGACCGCGGCCCGCCGCCCGGCCGGCCGGACGGCCACGCCGGCGAACGATAGCGCAAACGACGACGAACCGGCCGACACGCCCTCGCCCTCCCCGACGCCCGCGCCGGCCACCGCCAACAGCAGCGAATCGAACTAGGGCAGGCCTACGATCTTGTGCGCCTGCAGGGTCAGGCGCCACTTTGGCCGGTCCATCACCAGCGCGATGGCCGCCTCCAGCGCGGCGTCGGGGTCGGCCCCGTCCATCGGCTGGACGAGGAAATGCCGGAAATCCCAGGTCTCGAGCTCGTCGAGCGCGATCCCGTGCTGCGGCCAGACCAGCTTCAGTTCGTCGCCTTGGCGCTGGACCACGTCGGTGCCCGCCTTGGGGCTGACGCACAGCCAGTCGATGCCCGGCGTCGCCGGCAACGTGCCGTTGCTCTCCACCGACACCCGAAAGCCGCGGTCGTGGAGCGCCTCGATGAGCGGGGGATCGAGCTGCAGCATCGGCTCCCCGCCGGTAACGACCACCAGCCGGTCGCTTCGCCCCTCGCCCCAGGTCCGCTCGACCTGCCCCGCCAGCGCGACTGCGTCGGCGAACTTGCCCCCGCCCTCGCCGTCGGTGCCGACGAAATCGGTATCGCAGAACTGGCACTGGGCGGTGGCGCGGTCACGCTCCAGCCCGCTCCACAGGTTGCAGCCGGCGAAGCGCAGGAACACCGCCCGCGCGCCCGCCTGCATTCCCTCGCCCTGCAGCGTCAGGAAGCATTCCTTGACCGCGTAGGTCATGCCGCGCCCGTGTCGACCAGCCCGGCTTCGGCAAAACCCTTGGCGCGCAGGCGGCAGCTGTCGCACGCGCCGCACGGGCGCCCGTCGGGCGTCGGGTCATAGCAGGACCAGCTCATCCCCGGATCGAGGCCCAGCCGTGCCGCCTCGCGCGCGATGTCGGCCTTGGTCATGTGCAGCAGCGGCGTGTGCACCGTGAAGCGGTCCCCCTCGACCCCCGCCTTGGTGGCGAGGTTGGCGAGATTCTCAAACGCGGCGATGAAGTCGGGGCGGCAGTCGGGATAGCCCGAATAGTCGAGCGCGTTGACGCCGATGTAGAGGTCGCGCGCGCCCGCCGCCTCGGCCCAGCCGAGGCAGATCGACAGGAAAATGGTGTTGCGCGCCGGCACGTAGGTCACCGGAATGTCGTCGCCGACCCCGTCCTTCGGCACCTCCCCCTCGCCGGTCAGCGCGGAGCCGCCGAACTGGGTGAGGTCGAGCGGCAGGACGACGTGCCGCTCGGCGCCGAGGTGCGCGGCGATGCGCGCCGCCGCCGACAATTCCACGCGATGCCGCTGGTTGTAATCGATGGTTAGCGCCAGCAGGCGGTAGCCCGCTTCGCGCGCGAGGCCCGCGCACACCATCGAATCGAGGCCGCCCGACAGGAGGACGACCGCGGCCTTGTCCTTGCCTTGTGTCATGACGCGCGCCTCTAGGCCGAAGAGGCGCAAAAAAGAAGGGGCCGCTCGCGCGGCCCCAGGTTGGACGCTCCAGCGTCCTTTTGGGAGGAAAGCGTGATCCCGATCCGGGAAACACAGCCTCCCTTTAGACGAACATGGTTAAACGATTGCTTAACGCGGTGCGCAATTGCCGATGCGGCGGGCATGCAGCGTGTAGGCGAAGGGCGCGCCCTTCGCGATTCCCTGCGTGTGGATGCGCACGCTGCGCGGGGTCAGCACGCTGACGCGCGACGTCCCGAAGTCCCCGCCCGTGCAGGTGTAGTGGATTTCCGCCCGGCTCGTCCCGCTGGAAATCACCATGCGCGTGCAATGCTGGCCCTTATGCTCCCACTGCGCCAGCAACGCCGGGTCGGCTAGGCAGCGGCGCTCGGCCTTCTCGCCGCTGGCCGACCGACTGACCTCCCACAGGCCGGGACCATGCAGCGCGGGCGGCACGACCGCCGCCGAGGCGGCCGCCGCAAGCAGCAGGGCCCCGAAGGCCGACAGGGAACGCGCGAATCGCATGACGCAAACTTAACGCAGGATAATGAATAAAGCGTGTGCGCTCTAGGCCAGTTCGGCCGGATCGATCGGGAAGTCGGTCGCGCAAAAGGCGCAATCGACCCGGATCAGCCCGTCCTCGCCGACCATCGCCGCGCGCTCGTCGGCCGGGAAGCGGGCGATGACCGAGCGGACGTAGGCCGGATCGCAGCGGCATCCGCGCGCCAGCGTGACGGGCGGGAGCACCCGCACCTCGTCCTCCTCGTGGAACAGGCGCCAGACCAGCGCCTCCAGCGTCACCTCGGCGTCGGTCAGCTCCTCATCCTTGACCGACCCCGCGAGGATCGCGACGTGCGGCCAGTCGGGATGGTCGAGCTTGGTGTGGAGCCGCTCGCGCCCTTCCTCGCCTTCGGGCAAATGCTGGACCATCAGCCCGCCGGCGGTCCAGCCGCCCGCGTCGCGCCGCGCCGCGACGCGCACCAGCGACGGAATCTGCTCGGACTGGGCGAAAAAGCTCTGCACCGCTTCGCCAAGCCCCTCGCCCTCCAGCGGCACGATGCCCTGGTAGCGCTCGTCCGACGCCGGCTGGTCGAAGGTGATGGCGAGGTAGCCCTTGCCGAACAGGCCGAACAGGCTGGGGCTGGGCCCGGCCTCCGCCAGCCGTTCCGGATCGTGGCGGACGTAGCCGCGCAATTCACCGGCCTTGTAGTCGCAGACCAGCAGGTCGATCACCCCGTTCTCGGTCTGCGCCTGCAAGGTCAGCTGGCCCGACGGGTCCTTGAGCAGGCTGCCGAGCAAAGCGGTCAGCACCAGCGCTTCCGCCAGCAGCTTTTCCAGCACCGGCGGATAGGCATGGTTGGCCAGGATGGTGTCGAGCGCCGGCCCGATACGCGCGACGCGGCCGCGCGCGTGCCGCCCGGGCAGCGTAAACCCTAGCGCGGTGTCGAGCCGCGCCTCCGGGGGCGTCACCTCGCTCACGCGGCCTCGGGCAGCTTGTATTTGGCGGCCGCGGCCGACAGGCCGTCGACGAATTCGCGGATCGCGGCATCGTCGATGGTCAGCGGCGGCAGGACGCGCACGACATTGTCGCCGGCCGCGACCAGCAGGATGCCCTCGCTGCGCAGCCAGTTCACGAAGGCGCGGCTGTCGGTCTTCATCTTGATGCCGAGCATCAGGCCCAGCCCGCGGACGCTCTCGAACAGCTGGTCGTGGTTGCCGATCATCTGCTCCAGCGCGCTGCGCAGCCGCTCGCCGGTCGCCTTGACGTGGTCGAGGAATTCGTCGTTCGCGACGACGTCGAACACCGCCTCGCCGGCCGCCATCGCGAACGGGTTGCCGCCGTAGGTCGAGCCGTGCGTGCCGATCACCATGCCCGACGCCGCCTTCTCGGTGGCGAGGCAGGCGCCCATCGGGAACCCGCCGCCGAGGCCCTTGGCGCTCGCGACGATGTCGGGCGTGATGCCGTAATATTCGTAGGCGTAGAGATAGCCGGTGCGCGCGACGCCGCACTGCACCTCGTCCAGCACCAGCATCAGGTCATGCTCGTCGCAGGCCTTGCGCAGCCCGGCCATGAATTCCTTCGACGCCGGGCGGATGCCGCCCTCGCCCTGCACCGGCTCAACGAGGAAGCCGGCGGTATGCTCGTCGATCGCGGCCAGCGCGGCCTCGATATTGTCGAACTCGACTACCTTGAAGCCCGGCAGCAGCGGGGCGAAGCCGTCGCGCAGCTTTTCCTGGTTGGTCGCGCTGATCGTGGCCATCGTCCGCCCGTGGAAGGCGTTGGAGAAAGTGATCAGCTCGTTCTTGTGCGTGTTCCCCTTGGCGTGGTGATAGCGGCGCGCGGTCTTGATTGCGCACTCGACCGCCTCGGCACCCGAATTGGTGAAGAAGACCGTGTCCGCGAAGGTCAGGTCGGTCAGCCGCTTGGCGAACTTCTCGCCCTGCGGGCTGCCATAGAGGTTCGACACGTGGATCAGCGTTTCGGCCTGCTTCTGCAGCGCCTGCGTTAGGTGCGGGTGGCCGTGGCCGAGCAGGTTGACCGCGATGCCGCTCGCGAAGTCGAGATACTTCTCGCCATTCTCGCCGTAGAGGTAGATCCCCTCGCCACGCACCGGCCGCACCTCGCAACGCGGATAAACGGGCATGAGCGGCGTGATGGCCATGAAGGAATCTCCTGGAAATGTCGTGGTGAATGGTCGTCTCGGCGCGCCCTATATCGTTTCGGCGCCCCAAAAGAAAAGGGCGAGGTCCACGCGGACCCCGCCCTTCCTTTACGCAACTGGCGTCAGCTGACGCTTAGTCGTGGTCCCAGCCGCGATCGTCTTCGTAGCGATCGTTGCGGCCGTCACGGTCGCGGTCGCGGTAGCCGTACTGGTCGCCATAGCCGTAACCGTAGCCGTTGTTGCGGTAGCCGTTGCCATCGCGCGCCTCGCGCTGGATGCGATATTCAAGGCGCTGGATGCGGTACTGCAGGTCGCGCGCTTCGGCGTAGTTGAGGCCGTAGGCGGCCGAACGACGCAGGCGGTATTCGACGCCGCGGGCCTCGTCCATCAGGCGGCGCGCTTCGCGGTTCGACAGGACGTTCATCCGGTCGAGGCGCGCGATCTGGCGCTGCAGGTTGTCGACACGGGCCTGCAGGCTGCGGACCTGGCCGTAGTTGTTGTTGTGGCCATAGCCATAGCCGGGGGCGGGCGCCGGACCCCACTGGGCCGCGGCGGGCGCCGCGACGGCCAGCGCGGAAACGGCGGCGGCGGCGGTGATCAGGATCTTACGCATGCTTGCTCTCCTTTGAGCGGTTGATGAGGACCTTCTAGGCCCCACGGCTTGATCCGGTGCTGAATGCATCCGTTATCAGCCGTTCACCCACCGAAACGAGCTAAGTGCTTGATTGTTCGCGCCGTTGTGTGAGGTTCATCGCGTCGGGGACCGGCCGTGCCTCAGCCGCGCCCAAGCGCGTTCAGGATCGCCGGGGGCGCCCGCGAATCAATTTTTGATCTTCCACCCGCGCTTCAGGAGCGTGAAGCACAAGGCGCCCAGCGCCAGGTTCAGCGTCACCAGGATGACGGCCCCCACCACCACCGGCGAGTCGGCCTCGCCGAGAAAGCCGTGGCGGAAGCCCGAGATGACGTAGAAGATGGGATTGGCGTGGCTGATCGCCTGGAAGGTCGGCGACAGCGCATCGACCGAATAGAAGGTGCCGCTCAGCAGCGACAAGGGCGCGACCACGAAATTGGTGACCATCGCCGCCTGGTCGAACTTGTCGGCCCACAGCGAGGTGATGAGGCCGAGGAAGGCCAGCAGCAGCGCCCCCGCCAGCCCGAAGAAGAGAAGGCTGAGCGGCGCGTTCACCGCGACGCTGACGCCCGGATAGAGCCACATCACCAGCCACACCGCCAGGCCGACCAGGAAGGCGCGCGTCACCGCCGCGCCCGTCAGCGCGGCCATCAGCTCGCCGACCGACAAGGGCGGCATCAGGTAATCGACGATCGTCCCCTGCATCTTGCCGACCATCAGCGAGAAGCTGGCGTTGGCGAAGCTGTTCTGCAGCATCGCCATGATGATGAGGCCCGGCGCGATGAAATCGGCGAACGGCACGCCCAGCACCATGCGCCCCTCGCGGCCCATCGCGACCGTGAAAATGACGAGATAGAGCAAGGTCGTGATGGCCGGCGCCCAGACGGTTTGCATCTGGACCTTGAAGAACCGCCGTACCTCCTTGATATAGAGGGTCTTCAGCCCACCCCAGTTGATCCCGCTGAGCGTCGGTTCGCCCGGTTCCTTGGCGAAGCGCTTGACGGTGTCGGTGGTGGGGGGCTGGCTCATCATCGGGCAATCGCCTATCGGCACCGGCGGCGCCCCGCAAGCAAGCTTGGAGTTTTCATGTCCTGGACCGAAGAACGCATCGATCGCCTCAAGGCGATGTGGGCCAGTGGTTCGACCGCCAGCCAGATCGCGGACGAGCTGGGCGGAGTCAGCCGCAACGCCGTCATCGGCAAGGCGCACCGTCTGGGCCTCGAGTCGCGTCCCTCGCCCGTGAAGGCCGGCGAGGAAAAGGCCAAGACCGCCAAGAAGGCCGCGCCCGCGCCCAAGAAGGTCGCCGCGCCCAAGCCGGTCGCCGCCGCGCCCGCGCCCGCGCCGGCGCCCAAGCCGGCCGCCACCAAGGCG
>CAZKCD010000028.1:0-18379 GCA_964551235.1 uncultured Sphingomonas sp. | reverse complement strand
ACCAAGGAACGCGCCGACACGCTGGGGCTGGAGCCGATGGCGCGGTCGAACGGCACCAAGCTGGAAACCGCCTTCACCGTCTCGATCGAGGCGCGCGAGGGCGTGACGACGGGCATTTCCGCCGCCGACCGGGCGCGGACCATCGCGGTGGCGATCGACGCAACCAACGGCGCCGACGCGATCGTCTCGCCGGGCCACGTCTTCCCGCTGGTCGCGCGGCCGGGCGGCGTGCTGGTGCGCGCCGGCCATACCGAGGCGGCGGTCGACGTGTCGCGGCTGGCGGGCCTCAACCCGTCGGGGGTGATCTGCGAGATCATGGGCGACGACGGCACCATGGCGCGCCTCGACCAGCTGATGGATTTCGCGCGCACCCACGGCCTCAAGATCGGCACGATCCGCGACCTCATCGCCTACCGCCTCAAGAAGGACCATATGGTCGAAGCGGTGGCCGAAACGCCCTTCACCAGCCGCAGCGGCGCCAACTGGACCGCCAAGGTCTTCCGCGACAAGGCGAGCGGCGAGGAGCAACTGGCGCTGGTCCACGGCACGGTCCATCCCGACGCGTCGACCTTGGTGCGCATGCACTCGATCGACTTGTTCGCCGACTTGCTTGGCGAGAAGGGCAGCCGGGCGGGGCTGCTCGACGGGGCGATGGCGATGATCGAGGCGGAAGGCGCGGGCGTGGTGGTGGCGCTGCACGCCGCGGCGCCGGGCTCCTTGAGCCGCGCGACCGACCTGCGCTCGGGCAAGCCGCCGTCGGGCGGGCCGGAGCTTCGCGGCTACGGCATCGGCGCGCAGATCCTCGCCGCGCTCGGCATCCACGACATGATCCTGCTGACCAACACGCGGCACTCGCCGGTGGGCCTCAGCGCCTACGGCCTCGCGATCGTCGAGGAACGCTGCATCCCCCAGCCGGAGTAAGAATTTGGCCCACGTCCTGATTGCCGAAGCGCGCTTCTACGCGCACCTCAACGACATGCTGCTGGCCGGCGCACGCGCCGCGATCGAGGTGGCCAGGCACACGCACGAGACGGTGACGGTGCCGGGCGCGCTGGAGCTGCCGGGCGCGATCGCGCTGGCGGCAGAAAGCGGGAAATATGACGCGTTCGTCGCGCTGGGCGTGGTGATCCGCGGCGAGACCTACCATTTCGAGATCGTCGCGGGCGAGAGCGCGCGCGGGCTGATGGCGCTGACGATGGACGGGCTGGCGGTCGGCAACGGCATCCTCACCACCGAGAACGAGGCGCAGGCGATCGTCCGCGCCGACCCCGCGCAGGCCAACAAGGGTGCTGGCGCGGCCGAGGCGGCGCTGGCGCTCCTCGACCTTCGCGGCCGCTTTAGCTGAGCGCCAGCCAGATTTCGTTGCGGCGCAGCGGGCCGGGGATCGGCGGCGAATTGTAAAAGGCATATTCGGGCTCGGCGGCGCCGGTCTCGCCGCGCCGGGCGAGCCAGCCGCGCAGGCGATCCTCCTCGGCGGCGAGGTCCGTATCCTCGGGTCGGCCGGCGAACTGCACCACCGCGACCTTGCGCGCGGGCAGGTCGATCAGCGTCACGCCCTCGGGCGCGGGGGGAAGGTCGGCGCTGGTGCGGCCGCCGGGCATGACGAAGCGCACGCGCCAGCCGCCGTCGATGACCGCGTCGTCGAAGGCGGGCGGGTCGCTCGCCATCGGCGCGCCGCCGTCCTGCATGACGGGGACGGTCATCGCCAATTTCTCGCCGTCGCGCGACTTGGCGAAGATGTAGTCGGCGAGGACGCGAAAGCCGTCGCTCAGCGCCTGGCGGCGTTCGCCCTTGGTCGTCGTCTCGGCAACGGTGATGGCGGGGTATTCGCGGATCTGGAAATCGCCGTCGGTGACGAGCGCGCGATAGTCCGGCTCCTCGGTCTGCTTTTCCTGGAAAACGTAATAAGCCGCGCCGGCCAGCGCCGCGCCGAGCGCGACCGCGCCCGCCGCCAGCGACTTCTTGCTCACCTTGTCCATCGTCACGCTCCTACCCGGATGATCCGGATCAGGAATGAGCGGCGGCGCCTTCCAGTTCCTCCAGCGTCGGATAATCGACGTAACCCTCGGGCCCCGGCGTGTAGAAGGTGTCGGCGTCCCACCGGTTGAGCGGCGCGCCCTCCCGCAGGCGGCGGACGAGGTCGGGGTTGGCGATGAAAGTGCGCCCGAAGCTGATCGCGTCGGCGACGCCCTCGGCCAGCCGCGCCTCAGCACTGTCGAGCTTGTAATCGCTGTTGAGCACCAGTTTCCCGCGGAAGACCTTGCGGATGTAGGGTGATACGGGCTCCTGCTCGGTCGGGCGGAAGCTCGCCTGCGGGCCGGGCTCGCGCATTTCGAGCCACGGGATGCCGATCGCGTCGAGCACGCGTGCGGCCTCGGTGAACAAGGCGACGTGATTCGAATCGTCGGCGCCGTTGACCTCGCCGTTAGGGGAGAGGCGCACGCCCGTGCGCTCGACCCCGGCGGCGGCGGCGACGCGCTCGGTCACCTCGCGCAGGAAGCGGACGCGGTTGGCGATCGGCCCGCCATAATCGTCGTCGCGGCGGTTGCTGCTCTCGCGCAGGAATTCGTCGATGAGGTAACCGTTGGCGCCGTGGATCTGGACCCCATCGAAGCCGGCGCGGATCGCGTTGCGGGCGGCGCGGTCGTAATCGTCGAGCGTGCGGGCGATGTCGTCGGCGGTGGCGGCGCGCGGCTCCTCGAACGGCTTCTTGCCGGCATAGGTGTGCGCCTCGCCCGGCGGGGTGATCGCGCTGGGCGCCAGCGGCGGCATTCCGGTGACGTCCGAATGGACCATCCGGCCCATGTGCCACAGCTGGGCGACGATCCGCCCGCCGGCGGCGTGGACCGCCTCGGTCACCGGCTTCCAGCCCTCGACCTGCTCCTCGCTCCACAGCCCCGGGGCGCCCGGCCAGCCCAGCCCCTCGCGGCTGATGCCCGTGCCTTCGCTGATGATCAGGCCGGCCTCGGCGCGCTGGCGGTAGTATTCGGCCATGATTGCGGTCGGCACGCCCTCGCGGGTCGCGCGGCCGCGGGTCAGCGGCGCCATCAGGATTCGGTTGGGAAGGTGGAGGGCCGGACCGAAATCGACCGGATCGAACAGGCTGGGCATGCGTGGCCTTTCTGCTAGGGGCCGCGCATGGACGAGCGGCACGTGGCAGCAAAGATGGTTGCATCGCAGGGCGAATCAAGCGCGCACCCGCTCGCCTTCGTCGCGCTGCTGGTCGGCAACGTCGCGCTGGCCGCCGGCCCGTTCCTCGTCCGGCACAGCGGCGTCGGCCCGGTCTCGGCGGGTTTTTGGCGGCTGGCGTTGGCGCTGCCCTTCCTGTGGATGATCGCGGTGCTGGTGAAGCAGCCGATCCGCCGCCCGGCGCGCCCGATCCTGCTGGCGATCGCGCTGGCCGCCTTCTTCTTCGCCGCCGACCTTGCCGCCTGGCATGAGGGCATTTTGCTGACCAAGCTCGGCAACGCGACCTTGTTCGGCAACATCTCCTCCTTCATCTTCGCCGCCTGGGGGCTGTGGCTGGCGCGCTCGCTGCCGACGAAGCTGCAGGCGCTGGCGCTTCTGCTGGCCGCCGCCGGCTGCGCGCTCTTGATGTGGGGAAGCGCCGAGCTGAGCGCGGCGCACCTGCGCGGGGACCTGCTCGCCGCGCTCGCCGGCCTGCTCTACGCGGGCTACCTCATCGCGGTCGACGGCGCGCGCCGAACGCTGGCGCCGATGCCGCTGCTGTTTTTCGCCAGCCTGTTCGGCGCGGCGATGCTGCTGCCTTGGTCGCTGGCCAGCGGCGAGCAATTGATGCCCGACGACTGGAGCGCCCTGTTCGCGCTGGCGCTGTGCAGCCAGGTGCTGGGGCAGGGGCTGCTGGTGTTCGCGCTGGGGCAGGTGCCGCCGCTGGTGGTGGGGGTGGCGATGCTGACGCAGCCGGCGCTGTCGGCCTTCCTCGGCTGGCGATTCTACGGGGAGGGGCTGACCGCGCTCGACGGGCTGGGCGCGGCGATGATCGTCGTCGCCCTGGTGCTGGTGCGCTTGCGTCCCGGGCCGCAAGAAGGCAGGGCAGGGGAATGAGCGACGTCACTTCCCCGCTCCAGCAGATTCGCGACCGGCTCGGCCTGGCGGTCGGCGAGAATGCGGTGTTCGATGGCTGGACGGTCAAAGCGGTCGAGGCCGCCGCCGCGGGCGCGGGCATCGACCCGGCGCAGGCGCGGCTGGCCTTCGGCGACAAGCCCATCGACCTCATCCAGGCCTATGTCGGCGCGGTCGACGCGGCGATGGCCGAGGCCTTTCCGCCCGAGCGGATCGCGGCGATGAAGATCCGCGACCGGATTACCGAGCTGGTCTGGGCGCGATTCACCATCATGGCCCCGGCGCGCGAGGCGGTCCGCTCCGCGCTCGCCATTCTCGCCCTGCCGCAAAACGCCGCGCGGGCGGCGAAGCTGGGCTGGCGCACCGCCGACCGGATCTGGCGGATGGCGGGCGACACGGCGACCGATTTCAACCATTACACCAAAAGGATGACGCTGGGCGCGGTCTATAGCTCGACGCTGCTGGCGTGGCTCGACGACCAGAGCGAGGACATGGCCGACAGCCGCGCCTTCCTCGACCGGCGCATCGCGAACGTGATGAGCTTCGAGAAGTTCAAGGCGCAGTGGAAGGGCGACGAGCTCCGCCGGCCCAGCATCGCGCGATTCCTCGGGCGGCTGCGCTACCCCCCGGCCTGAGGCCTCTTCCCAAGTCGCATCGTTATTGATAATCAGTCGCAATTATGGCGACGACCACTTCCCTCGAAGAGCTTGGCGCGGGCCAGCGCGCGCGCGTCGACGGAATCGACTGGCAGGCGCTGGACGAGGCCTCGGCCAGCCGTCTGAAGCATTTCGGTTTCGACGAGGGCGTCAGCGTCGAGGCGCTGCATTCGGGCCTGTTCGGGCGCGACCCGCTGGCGGTGCGCGTCGGCCGGATGACAGTGGCGATCCGCCGCGTCCATGCCCGCGCGATCCGGGTGGTGCCCGACGCCGCATGACCGACACGCCACTGGTCGCGGTCGTCGGCAATCCCAATGCTGGCAAGAGCGCGCTCTTCAACGTCCTGACCGGCGCCCGTCAGAAGGTCGGCAATTATCCCGGCGTCACGGTCGAGCGGCATATCGGCCGCGCCGCCTTCGCCTCGGGCCGTCCGGTCGAACTGATCGACCTGCCGGGCAGTTACAGCCTCGACCCGTCGAGCCCCGACGAGGCGGTGACCCGCGACGTCATCCTCGGCCGGCAGGCGGGCGAACGCCTGCCCGACGCGCTGCTGATCGTGGTCGATGCGTCCAACCTCGACAACCACCTGCGATTCGCGCTGCAGCTGATCGCGCTGGGGCGGCCGACGGTGGTCGCGCTCAACATGGTCGACCTCGCCGCGCGCGACGGGCTGGAGCTCGACGCCGCGCGGCTCGAGGCGGAGCTCGGCGTGCCGGTGATCGAGACGGTCGCGGTGCGAAAGCGCGGCATCGCCGAGCTGCTCGCCCGGCTGGAGGCGCAGATCGGGCACCAGCGCGCGGTGGCGGGCAGCGACCTGCCGCCGGCCGAACCGCTCAACCTCCATCGCCGTGCGCGCGAGATCGCCACCGCGGCAATCCTTCGCGAAACGCCGGTCCGCCGCTGGTCGCACCGGCTCGATTCGGTGCTTCTCCACCCGGTCGCCGGGCTGGCGATCCTCGCGGTCATCCTCTTCACCATGTTCCAGGCGGTGTTCGCGTGGAGCGCGGTGCCGGCCGACGCGCTGGAAGCGGGCGTGATCGCGCTCGGCCAGGCGATCGGCGACGCACTGCCGGGCGGCGTGCTGCGCAGCCTGGTCGTCGACGGCGTGTTCGGCGGGGTGGGGGCGGTGATCGTCTTCCTGCCCCAGATCCTCATCCTGTTCCTCTTCATCCTCGTCCTCGAAAGCTCGGGCTACATGGTCCGCGCGGCTTTCCTGATGGACCGGCTCATGAGCAGCGCGGGCCTGTCGGGGCGGGCGTTCATTCCTTTGCTGTCGAGTTTTGCTTGCGCGGTCCCGGGGATCATGGCGACGCGCACCATCGACAATGAAAAGGACCGGCTGACGACGATCCTCGTCGCGCCGCTGATGACCTGTTCGGCGCGCCTGCCGGTCTACACCCTGATCATCGCCGCCTTCATTCCCGACCGCAGTGTCGGGCCGGGCGTCGGCCTGCAGGGGCTGGTGATGTTCATCCTCTACGTCAGCGGGATCGTCGCCGCGCTGGTGGCGGCGCTGGTCATCCGGCGCACCGCGGTGAAGGGCGGCGGCGGGCTGTTCATGATGGAGCTGCCCAAATACCAGATGCCGCGGATCGCCGACGTTGCCATCGGCCTGTGGCAGCGCGCGATCATCTTTTTGAAGCGCGCCGGGACGATCATCCTCGGCACCACCATCGTCCTGTGGGCGCTGGCCAGCTTCCCGCAGGCGGGGCCGGGCGAGAAGCAGTCGGAAGTGTCGATCGCCGGAAAGATCGGCAGCGCGATCGAGGTGGTCGTGAAACCGATCGGCTTCAACCACGACATCGCGCTGGCGCTGCTCCCGACCATGGCCGCGCGCGAGGTGGCGGTGAGCGCGATCGGCACCGTCTACGCGCTCGACGCGGAAGACGAGGGCCAGCTCCAGACGCTCGAGCAGCGGCTGGCCGGGCGGTGGAGCCTGGCGACCGCTTTGGCCTTCCTCGCCTGGTTCGTGTTCGCGCCCCAGTGCATCTCGACCATCGCCATCACGCGGCGCGAAACCAACGGCTGGAAATGGCCGATGTTCATGGTCGGCTACCTGTTCGTGCTGGCCTATGCGGCGGCGGGCATCACCTACTGGACGGCGGTTGCATTCGGCCTCGGCTAGGCGCTAACGCTCGTCGCCGAGATCAAGCGAAGGAGCGATGACATGGCGGGCGTGAACAAGGTGATTCTGGTCGGCAACCTGGGGGCCGATCCCGAAGCCCGGTCGCTCAACAACGGCGGCGAGGTGGTCAACATCCGCGTCGCCACCAGCGAGACGTGGAAGGACCGCGACGGCAACCGCCAGGAGCGGACCGAGTGGCACAACGTCGTCATCTTCAACGAGAACCTCGGCCGGGTCGCCAAGAGCTACCTCAAGAAGGGCTCGAAGGTGTACCTCGAGGGCCAGCTGCAGACCCGCAAGTGGCAGGACCAGTCGGGCAACGATAAATATACGACCGAGGTAGTGCTGCAGCGCTTCCGCGGCGAGCTGGTGCTGCTCGACAGCCGCGAAGGCGGCGGGGGCGGCGGCGGCTTCGGCGGCGGCGGGTCGAGCTATGGCGGCGGTGGCGGCGGCTACGACGATGGCGGCTTCGGTGGCGGCCAGCCGCGCCAGCAGTCGCGCCCGCAACCGGCGGCGTTCGACACCGACCTCGACGACGACGTGCCCTTTTAAGCGCGTCGTTACGGCAAACGAGTGCGGGGCGGCTCCTGGAAGGGGGCCGCCTTATTCTTTTCCGAGCTTGTCGCGCAGCGCCGCGAGCGCCGCGAACGGGCCGGCCTCTTCCTCGCTGATGACGCCGGCGTCCTTCAGCGCTGCCTCGGCATTGGGGCCGCGCGGATAGGGGTCGAGCGTCAGGCTCAACGTATCGACCAGCGCCTCGCCCAGTGCGATTCGCGCGCCGTCGTGGAAAATGGTGTCGAGATCGGCGCCGCCCAGCTCGATCTCCTCGTCCGGCGCGGCCTTGGGTTCGGGCAGGAAATGCAGCCGGAAGGCCTCGTCGACATGGGCCGGGACGGGCTCGCCGGTGGCGATGCACGGCTGCGCGCAGCGCGCCTGGATGCGCCCCTCGACGTCGATTCGCTCGCCGTCGCGTGTCAGTACGGCATGGGCCTTCAGGGCGTCGAGCGAGAGCAGGCCGAGCTGCTCGACGATCCGGTCGCGCTCGGCATCGCTGGCGACGAGGTCGACGCGTTCGCCATCGCGAATCCGGTCGAGGGGAAGGGTGAGGTCGAAGCCGGTCATGCGATCACTCCCTGGCCGAGCTGGTCGTCGGCGGTGGCGGCGAGGCGGCGGCGGACGTCGGCGACGAAGGCCGCCGCTTGGTCAAGGTCACCGGCCGCGGGTTCGCCGTCGGCGTAGACGGCGCGGCGCACGGCGTCGCGGTCGTCGGGATTGGTGAGGCGGGCGATCTTGTCGGCCAGCACCGCGACGAGCTTGCGCACTTCCTTGCCGAGCGTGGGGTCGCCCAGCCCGGCCTGCTGCAGCTGCGCGTCCATGTCGGCGACGAAGCATTCGGTCAGCCGCGGCGAAAGGGCCTGCGCGGCATCGCCCCCCGCGCCGAGGCGCAGGTCGGCCAGCGCGACCATCGTCGCCAGCACCGCGAAGCGCCCGTCAATCGTGTCGGGCACGCCAGCGGCGCGATACCAGCGCGGATCGCGGGCGAGGCCGACCAGCGCCGCGTAGAGCGGGGCAGCGTCGGGCAGGTCGGAACGGCGGGTGAACGGCCAGATCATTCAGCTTCCTTTAAGCGGGCCCCGTGCCTCTTGACTTGCGGGTGCGGGCCCAGCCGCATATTGAGGCTGCCTCGCCGCTGTGCAAGCGGCTTGGCCTCGAAGAAGCAGGAGTGAGTGAATGGCGTCGACCCTTGGCAAGTTTGCGGTGACCGCCGTCGGCGCGGTGCTGCTCGCCGGTTGCGCCGGAATCCAGGACCATCGCGGCTACGTGATGGACACCCAGCTGGTCGAGGCCGTTCAGGTCGGCATCGACAACAAGGAGTCGGTGACCAAGTCGCTCGGCCGCCCGACCTTCGTCGGCCAGTTCGACTCCAACGACTGGTATTATCTGTCGTCGGACACGAAGGTGATGCCGTTCCGTTCGTCCAAGACGATCGACCAGGACCTGCTGCACATCCGCTTCGACGCGGCCGGCAACGTCGCCGCGGTCAACCGCACCGACGAAACCCAGATCGCCTCGATCAACCCGTCGAAGGACAAGACCCCGACGCTCGGCCGCAACCGCAGCTTCTTCGACGAGGTGTTCGGCAATATCGGCGTGTTCAACTCGGGCGCGCTCGGCTCGCAGGCCCCCGGCAACTAGGCTTTCCGCCACCGCCGCTTTGGCCTAAGCGGGGGCGCATGACGGCGACCCCCGATGCCATGACCTATGGCGCCTACCTTGCGCTCGACGATTTGCTCGGCGCGCAGCATCCGATCAGCGATCATCATGACGAGATGCTGTTCATCATCATCCACCAGACGAAAGAGCTGTGGCTGAAGCAGATGCTGCACGAGGTGCGGCTGGCGACCGGGCTGGTGCGCGACGACCAGTTCGCCGCCGTCCACAAGGCGCTGTCGCGGGTCAGCCGGATCCAGACGGTCATGACCCTGTCGTGGGACATCCTGTCCACCCTGACCCCGTTCGACTACATGCAGTTCCGGCACGTGCTGGGCAGCTCGTCGGGCTTCCAGTCGGCCCAGTTCCGCGAGCTGGAATTCCGCCTCGGCATGAAGGACGCGCGCTTCCTCAAGCTCAACGAGGGCGGCGAGGAGGGGCGGCGCAAGCTGGAGGCCGCGCTGGCCGAGCCGAGCCTGTGGGAGGAAGCCGTCGCCGCGCTGGGCCGCGCCGGTTTCGACACGGCGAGCCCGGAGGCGATCGCGGCGGGCTGGCTGACCGTCTATCGCGACGCCGAAAAATGGTTCGACCTCTACGGCCTGGCCGAGAAACTGGTCGACATCGACGACGCGCTGGTGGCGTGGCGGATGAAGCATATCCTGACGGTCGAGCGGATCATCGGCCTCAAGCGCGGCACCGGCGGGTCGGAAGGCGCGGCCTATCTCAAGACCACGCTCGACAAGCGCGCCTTCCCCGAACTCTGGGCGGTCCGCACCGAGATATGAGTCACAAACGCCTCTTCGCGAAAAGCCTCGCCGCGGGCGGCGATCGCCTGCACGTCGCCGCGCACAGCCATCATCTGTGGCCCGACGCCAGCTTCGACGGGCAGGTCCGCTGCTGGGAGGATGCCGCGCGGCTGGCCGACCGCAAGTGGGACGTCATCATGGGCGAGGTCTGGCCCGAGGCGCAGGCCGGGGTCGCCGCTGAACTCGGCACCGGCGACCCGTCGGCCATCGTCTTTTCGGCCAACACCCACGATTTCGTGATCCGCCTCGCCACCGCCTGCCCGCGCCGCGATCCGACACGCCTGCGCGTGCTGACCAGCGACGGGGAATTCCACTCGGCCCGCCGCCAGTTCGCGCGCTGGGCCGAGGACGGGTGGCTGGAGGTCGAGACCGTCGCGGCCGAGCCGTTCGCCAGTTTCGACGAGCGCTTCCTCGCGGCGGCCCGCGCCGGCAACCACGACCTGATCTTCGTCAGCCAGGTGCTGTTCGGCAGCGGCCGGGTGATGGGCGGGCTCGACGCGCTGGCCGATCTCGCCGCGCCGGACGGGCCGTGGGTCGTCGTCGATGCCTATCATGCCTTCATGGCGATCGACGCGCCGCTCACCCCGGCGCTCGGGGCGCGGCTGTTCGTGCTCGGCGGCGGCTACAAATATGCGATGGCGGGGGAAGGGATGGGGTTCCTCCATTGCCCGCCGGGCTTCGGCCCGCGCCCGCCGATCACCGGCTGGTACGCCGAGTTCGGCGAGCTCGAGGCGCCGCCGGGCGGGGTTGGCTACACCCGCGACGCGATGCGCTTCATGGGCGCGACCTTCGACCCCTCGTCGCTCTACCGCTTCAATGCGATCCGCCGGATGCTGGCGATCGAGGGGCTGACGACGGCGCGCATTTCCGACCATGTCGCCGCGCTCCAGGCGCAGGCGGTCGACGCGCTTTCCGCGACCGCGATCGGCGGGGCGGAGCTGCTCAACCCGCTCGACAGCGGGCCGCACGCGCGCTTCCTCGCCTATCGCTCGCCCGACGCGGCGCGTTGGCAGAAGGCGCTGCTCGACCGCAACGTCATCACCGACGTGCGCGGCGAGGTGCTGCGGATCGGCTTCGGGCTCTACAATGACGCGCACGACGTGGCGCGGCTCGCGGGGATCGCCGGGACGCTCTAGGGCTCCAGCCCGTCGCGCAGCATCCGGCTGGCTGCGGCGGCGACGGCCTCGCTATCCTCGCTTCCCCACACGCCGAAGCGCAGGCCGAGGAAAACGTTGACGCCCATCAGCGCCCAAGCGCGCACCTCCATCGCCAAGGCGTCGCCCGGCGCCATCTCGCCGCGCCCGACGGCGGACGCAAGGCGCGCGGCGATGCGCGCGGCGGTGGTTTCGTAGTGGCGGCGGAAGCCGGCGGGGTCGACGAATTCGGCCTCGTCGATGATCCGGTAGACCTCCTTGTGGTCGTGGACGAAGTCGAGATAGGCGGCGAGGGCCCGCCGCTCGGCGTCGAGCCCGTCGCTGGCCTCGGCGAGGGCAGGGGCGACATGGTCGCGGACGCGCGCCGACATGTCCTGCACCAGCGCCGCGAACAGCGCCTCCTTGCTGTCGAAATAGGTATAGAAGGTGCCGAGCGCGACCCCGGCACGACTGGTGATCGAGACGACCGAGCTTTCGCTGAAGCCCTTCTCCCCGAATTCGGCGAGCGCGGCGTCGAGGATCTTGCGCATCGTGCGCGCGCCCCGCGCGGTGCGCGGCGCCTTGCCTTCGCTGGCCATCATCGCGGTCTTGTGCGCCCGCCCGGCCAGGCTCGTCAATCGCTCCCCCATGGCCGACCTATCCCATAAGTTGAAAGTCGGTTCAACTTTCATTATGCGTTGCTGCAACCCGCCGCGATCGGATCGCGACGACGGCGGAAAAGGACACGAGAGGATGGGGCAAATCATGAGCAAGCGAATGGCGTGGCGCGTGGCGCTGATGGCGGGCGGGGCGATGGTCGTGGCGACCGGGGCGCAGGCGCAAAGCGCGCAGGAAACCACCGCGCAGGCGGCCGACCAGCCGGCGGCCGCGACGGCGACGGCGGCGGCCGACGACGAGGGTGGCGAGGAAGCGGTGGTCATCACCGCGCGCCGCACCGAGGAGAATATCCAGAAGGTGCCGCTGTCGATCAGCGCTTTCAACGAACGCTCGCTCGACCGCATCCAGGCCAATGACACGACCGGCCTGCAGGGCGCGGTGCCCAACCTCAACATCGTGCAGGGCCGCGGCTCGTCCAACGCCACCAACATCTTCATCCGCGGCATCGGCCAGCCCGATGCGCTGCAGACCTTCGACCCGGCCGTCGGCGTCTATGTCGACGACGTCTACCTGTCGCGCATCCGCGGCAACCAGCTCGACCTGCTCGACCTCGAGCGGCTGGAGGTGCTGCGCGGCCCGCAGGGCACGCTCTACGGCAAGAACACGATTGGCGGCGCGATCAAGTTCGTGACCCGCAAGCCGGGCCAGGACTTCCGCGCCAACGGCTCGATCGCGCTCGGCAGCTACGACCAGATCGACCTCAAGGCCGCCGCCTCGGGGCCGGTCAGCGACACGCTGGCGGCCGGCTTTGCGGTGATGCGCTCGAAGCGCGACGGCTTCGTCAAGGACAGCTTCCGCGACGAACGCTATAACGACAAGGACAGCGTCGGCGCCCGCGCCGCGGTGGCGTTCACGCCGACCGACACGGTCCGCCTCGACCTCACCGCCGACTATGCGCACGACGATGCCAGCCTCAACGTCGGCCGCCCGGTCAACAACCTCACCACCTTCTCGGGCGGGACCTTGGTCGTCACCGACCCGGTCGGTTCGGGCGGCTACAAGTGGCGCGGGCGGACGACGCCGGGCCTGCCCAACTCGACCAAGCTGACGCACTGGGGCACCGCCGCGACCCTCGCGGTCGACCTCGCGGAAGACCTCACCTTCAAGTCGATCAGCGCCTACCGCGACCTCAAGACCGACGACTATATCGACATCGACGCCACGCAGTATGAGATCGGCGACGTCTTCGTCGGGGTGAAGCAGCACCAGGTCAGCCAGGAATTCCAGCTGGCCTACACCGGCGAGCGGCTGAACGTGGTCGGCGGCCTCTATTACCTTCACGAAAAGGTGAAGTCGCACCAGGAAGCCTATGCCGACGACCTGCTTGGCCCGGCATTCTTCAACAGCGGCTTCCTGCGCACCATCGACGACCGGTTGACGACCAAGAGCTACGCCGCCTTCGTCAACGCCAGCTACGAGATCGTGCCGGACCTGCGCCTCTCGGGCGGTCTTCGCTACACCAAGGAAACCAAGGACTACTGGCGCACGACCAGCACCTTCTATTCGCTCCTGCCCGTCTTCAACGGCACCTACGCCTTCGCCCCGCCGAAGGGGAAGTGGGACGACTGGTCGCCGATGGCCAGCATCGACTGGCAGGCCAGCCCGGACGTCTTGCTCTATGCCCGCGTCGCCAAGGGCTTCAAGTCGGGCGGCTTCAACGGCCGCGCCAACTCGCTTAGCGAATCGACCGAATATGACCCGGAAACCGTCTGGTCTTGGGAGGCCGGCTTCAAGAGCCGCCCGGTCACCGGCCTGACGCTCAACGGCGCGGTCTTCACCTCGACCTACAAGGACTATCAGGCGCGCGTGTCGGGCACCGACGACGATCCCGTCACCGGCCTGCCCACGCCCAAGCTGTCGGTGCTCAACGCCGGCAAGCTGCGCATCCGCGGTGCCGAGCTGGAACTCGCCTGGACCCCGGTCGAGCGGCTGCTGCTCGACGCGCAGGTCGGCTATCTCGACGCCGAGTATAAGGAGTTCGACGACGTCCGCTTTACCAACTGCTGCGGTGGCAGCCGGGCCTTCCAGACCCCGGCTTTCGCACCCAAGTGGACGCTGCGGCTGGGCGCGCAATATGGCTTCGATCTCGGCGGCGCCGGATCGATCACCATCGGCGGGCAGACCCGCCACAAGTCGCGCACCGCGCTGGCCGTCGACAACACCTTCGTGATCGGAACCGGGCCGGGCGCGGGTTCGCGGACCGAGATCGAGGGGCTCTTCCAGAACGCTTACTGGGTGCACGACGCGCGGATCGTCTACGAGACCGCGAACAAGCATTTCGCGCTCGGCCTCTACGGCAACAACCTGTCGAACCGCGCCTACAAGACCGACGCGCAGGAATTCTCCTCGGTCGGCTCGATCCGCACCGTCTATTACGGCGCCCCGCGCACCGTGACGGTCCGGTTGACCGCGCGCTACTAAGGCTCCTCCCGGGCGGGCGGTGCTTGTCGCCGCCCGCCACCCCTCCTAACGAGGATGCCGAGACGAGGGAGAGCGTGAAGTGAGTGCATCGGCCACGGCAGGCGAATCGGCGGTCCGCGGCCGCACCTTGATGATGGTGATGCTGGTCATCGCCTACACGCTCAACTTCATCGACCGGCAGATCATCGGCATCCTCGCCGAGCCGATCAAGCAGGACCTCGGCCTCACCGACGCCCAGCTGGGCTGGATGGGCGGCACCGCCTTCGCGCTCTTCTACACCTTTCTCGCCATCCCGCTCGCGATGCTGGCCGACCGCCGCGACCGCAGCTGGATCATCACCATCGGCCTCACGTTGTGGAGCGCGGCGACCGCGGCCTGCGGCTTTGCCCAGAATTTCTGGCAATTGTTTCTCGCCCGGATGAGCGTGGGCGTCGGCGAGGCCGCGGGCGTCGCCCCGGCCTACTCGCTGATTTCGGATCTCTACCCGCCCGAAAAGCGCGCCCGCGCGCTCGCCATCTTCTCGCTCGGCATTCCGTTCGGCAGCGCGCTCGGCGTGCTGTTCGGCGGACTGCTCGCGGCCCATGTCGACTGGCGCTTCGCCTTCGTCGCGATCGGCTTCGCCGGCGTGCTGTTCGCGCCCCTGTTCAAGCTGGTCGTGCGCGATCCCGGCCACGGCCGCGCCGACGAAGGCCCGCGCGCCGCCGCGCCGCCGCTCGGCCTCGTCTTCCGCACCATCGCCTCCAAGCCGGCCTTCTGGCTGCTCGGCTTCGGCGCGGGCACCGCCAGCCTGGTCTCCTATGGCCTCGCCTTCTGGATCCCCAGCTTCCTCGCTCGCAGCTACGGGCTCGAGCTGGAGGAACGCAGCTGGATTTTCGGCGCCATCCTGCTGTTCGGCGGCGCGGCGGGAATCTGGTTCGGGGGCGTGCTCGGCGACCGGCTCGGCAACGGCCATCCGCGCGGCTACGCGCTCGTCCCGGCGGTCGCCTTCGCGATCACGCTGCCGGCCTACCTCCTGGCCTTTTCCAGCACCTCGCTGTGGGCGGCGTCGCTGCTGTTCCTCATTCCGACGGCGCTCGGCCTGACCTGGCTCGGCCCGGTGGTGACCGCGATCACGCGGCTGGTCCCGCCCGAGATGCGGGCGACCGCCTCGGCGCTGTTCCTGTTCATTAACAACCTCATCGGGCTCGGCCTCGGCTCGACCGTAATCGGCGCGATCTCGGACGCGCTGACCGCCCAATATGGGGAGGAGGCACTGCGCTATTCGGCGATGACCACCACCGGCCTGTACGCGCTCGCCTCGCTCTTGATGTTCCTGGCCGCGCGGCGGCTGGCGCGGGACGTGGTCGCCGCCTGACCTGTCGCTCCGATGAACGGCGGAACGGCTGGCGAGCCGACCCGTTGTGTCGCCGAAAGGAGCAATCCCATGACCAAATGGATGTTGGCGGCCGGCGCCGCGGCGCTCGCCGTAACGACCCCCGCCTTGGCCGATAACCACAAGGGCGGCGGCAACGGCCGCGGCGGTGGCAACGGCGGCAAGGAAATGAAGGCCGATCGCGGCCCCTCGATGAAGGCGGAGCGCGGCCCGCAACGCGGCAATGATCGCGGCCCGGCCTTCAAGGTCGACCGCAAGGCGGAGCGCGGCGAGGATCGCGGACCCAAGCGCAAGATCCGCGAAATCCGCGAAGCGCGCGGGCCCAAGATCGACGACCGCGGGCGCGGCAATGACCGCGTGGTGTTGGACGGCGACGACGACGTCCGCCTCGTTCGCCGCGATTTCGATCGCCCGTTTCTTGGCCGAGCCAACGGTGGGTTCGCCTGCCCGCCGGGGCTGGAGCGCAAGGACAATGGCTGCCTTCCGCCCGGCCAGGCGAAGAAGCTGCTGGGCGCGAGCCTGCCGGCCGCCTTCGGCAGCGCGATGGTGCCCTACGCCTATCGCAACTGGTATGCCGACAACGACGATTACCTGTACCGGATGGGCGACGGCTTCATCTACCGCGTGAACCGCGACAACAGTCTCGTCGACGGGCTCATCCCGCTGTTCGGCACCGGCTATTACGCGGTCGGCGACCCGTGGCCGCAGCCCTATAATTTCTACAACGTGCCGCAGCAGTATCGCAGCACCTGGGCCGACGGCGACGATTATTACTACCGCTACGGCGACGGCGCGATCTACCGCGTCGACCCGACCACGCAGGTGGTGAGCGGCATCGTCGCGCTGCTGGCCGGCGACCTCGGCGTCGGTGCGCGGCTCCCGGTCGGCTACGACGTCTACAACGTCCCGATCGCCTACCGCGACCGTTACTACGATACCCAGACCGACTGGTATCGCTACAACGACGGCTACATTTACCGCGTCGACCCGACCACGCGCCTGATCACCGCGGTGATCGACGCCATCGTCTGACGCGACCGAGCAAAGGAACCACCATGCGCAAGAATATCCTGATCCTCCTCGCCGCGGCCGGCGCGCTCGCGGCGTGCAGCGGCGGGGAAGGCGGCAACCAGGCCGGCAACCAGGCCGAAGCGGCGGGCGAGGGCACCATCGCCTCCAGCCTCGGCGGCGACACCTCGACCTTCCAGGAACTGGCCCAGGCGGCTGGGCTCGACGTGACGATGGAAGGCCCCGGGCCCTACACCGTGCTGATCCCGGTCAACGACGCTTTTGCCAAGTTGCCGGCGGGGGCGCTCGACACGCTCAAGAAGCCCGAATCGCGGCCGCAGCTGACCAAGGTGCTGACCATGCACATCCTGTCGGGCGCCGTGCTGGCCGAGGACATCGCCAAGGCGATCGACAACGGCGGCGGCAAGACCCAGCTGATGAGCGTCGGCGGCGACACGCTGACCGCGACCAAGGACGGCGACTCGATCGTCATCACCGATGCCGCGGGCGGCAAGGCGGTGGTCAAGACCGCCGACCAGAAGCACAGCAACGGGGTGGTCCACCTCGTCGACGGGGTGCTGACCCCGGCCTGATCCGGTCCGTACCGGTTGGACTTGCGAAGGCGGCGTTCCCCCGGGACGCCGCCTTCCTTCATTATGGACCATTCCTCCATCTTGCGGTGACCGATCCGCGCGTAAGTCCGCCGCCGACAGGAGGCGCGATGACCCGGCCCGAGTTCCGATTCGACCGCTCGACGACGCAGCGCGCGCTCCTCGCCGGGTTGCTGATGGCGGGGCTTGCCATCCTCGGCATCGAATTCACCCGCTCCAGCGGGCGCATCGCGGCGGTGTGGTTCGCCAACGGCGCGGTGCTGGCCGTCCTGCTGCGCAGCGCCCGACCGCAATGGCCGACCATTCTCGGCCCGGCCTTCGCCGCCAACGTGGTGGCCAACCTTGCCGTCGGCGACCCGGTCGCGCAGGCGCTCGTCCTGTCCGCCTGCAATTCGCTCGAAATCCTCCTCGTCGCGCTGGCGCTGCGGCGCTTCTCGACCGGCGCGGACTTCACCCGCTCGAACGCGATTTTCGTTTTCGCCGGGGCGGCCATTGTGGCTTCTGCCGCGGCGGGGCTCATCGCCGCGACCTATTTGTCCTTCGGGCCGGGCTGGTCGGCCTTGTTTCGAACCTGGTTCTTCGCCGACACGCTCGGCCTGCTCCTCGTCACCCCACTCGCCATCACCTGGAGCCAGAAGTGGGTAATGCCGAACCGCTGGCCGCGGGTGGCGGAACAGGCGCTCATCACCGTCATCGCGCTGGCGGCGACCCTCTTCGTCTTTTCCGCCCCCACCCCGCGTCTCTTCCTGATCATGCCGGTGCTGCTGCTGGCCGGCTTCCGGCTGCAACCGATCGCCACGTCGACCGTCACCTTCCTGTGCGCGATCATCGCCACGGCAATGACCTTTACCGGCAGCGGCCCGATCGCGGCGTCCTCGGCCTCGCTGACCGACCAGGTGCTGCTGCTGCAGGCCTTCGTCGCCACCGGTTTCATCCTGTCGCTGTCGGTCAGCGGGGTGATCAGCGAGCGGCGCGACCTCGAGGTCCGCCTGCGCGAGCGCGAGCGCCAGTTCCGCCTGCTCGCCGAATCCTCGCCCGGCGGCATCCTGCTGTACGACCTCGACGGACGGCCGATCTACATGAATACGCGGTGGGGGGAGCTGACCGGGGTCGGCCTCGACACCGTCCGCGACCACGGCTGGGATTGCGTGCTCGACGATAGCGCGCGCGCGGCGGCGCGGGCCGCCTGGGACTCGGCGCTGGCACATGGGGCGGAGCGGCGGCTGACCGTGCCCGCGGCTGGCGAGGCGGCGGGCTGGTTCGAGCTGTTCGTGC
>CAZKCD010000027.1:0-18426 GCA_964551235.1 uncultured Sphingomonas sp. | reverse complement strand
CCTCCTCGACGCTCCAGGAAGCGGCGAGCTGGGGCAAGGTCTCGACCGCGCTCGAACAGATGGTCTTCGCGGAAGCGACCTCGGTCCTCCCGCTCATCGCCAGCGACGCCTACCACCGCGGCCACTGGAAAGACCGCGCCAAGCGCGCTTTTGCGAAGCTGTTCAGCTAGGCCCGCCCGAGCGCAGCGCCGCCGACGCGAAGCGTCGCCGCAGCAGCGCGAAGAGAGTGGGCCAGCCGGCCAGCCTGCCGCGAAGGCGGACAGGACTGACGTCACGGGATTCACTCCCGTGACGGGCATCCGACGGAAAAGCGCAACAGAGTTGCATTCCGCCACCAACACGGCATCCTGCCCCCTTCACCACGCGTGAAGGGGGCATTTTCATGGAACATCACCCGCTCGTCGGCCCGGTCGTGGCACTGCTCGCCTGGACCGTCGTCATGTTTTTGTGGATGTACGCCACGCGCATTCCCGCGATGATGGCGGCGGGCATCGACCTCAAGAGCCGGGTCGGCGGCCAGGGCAAGGATCTCGACGCGGTCCTGCCGGCGAAGATCCAGTGGAAATCGCACAACTACAATCACCTGATGGAACAGCCGACGCTGTTCTACGCGGTGTGCATCATCCTCATCCTGATGAACGTCGACGTTCCGACCGCGACCTATGCGGCCTGGGCCTATGTCGGCCTGCGCGTCCTGCACAGCCTCGTCCAGTCGCTCAGCAATCGCATCCTGTTCCGCTTCGGCCTGTTCCTGCTGTCCTCGTTCGCGCTCATCGTGCTGGTCGCCACCGCCGCGATCGCCGCCTTCCTGCAGGGGTACTGACATGGACCATCCCATCAATCCGCTGCTCGGCCCGGTCATCGCGCTCGCCGCCTGGACCATCGTGATGCTCTTCTGGGCCGTCGGAAAGGGCGTCGGCGCGGCCCGCCGGAACGGCCTCAAGGACATCCCCGCCAAGGGCACGCGCGTCCGCGATCTCGAAGCGTCCCTTCCGCCCGAGGCGTCGTGGGCCCGCCACAATTACGAGCATCTCGTCGAACAGCCGACGTTGTTCTACGCGATCGTGCTCGCCCTCGCGCTGATGGGCGACGCGCATCCGATCAACCTCGCGCTGGCGTGGGGCTATGTCGGCCTCCGGATCGTGCACAGCATCTACCAGGCGATCGTCAACGTCGGTCGTGTCCGCGGCCTGATCTTCGTCGCCTCGACGCTTTGCCTGGTCGCGCTAATCCTCCACGCCGCGCTGGCGTTCCTGCATCACGCCTAGCGCGTGAAGGCCGCCGCCAGCTCGACGTGCGTGGACCAGCGGAACTGGCCGACCGGGCGCACCCAGTCGAGCCGGTAGCCGCCGCCGACGAGGATCGCCGCGTCGCGCGCGAACGTTGCCGGGTTGCAGCTGACGTAGGCGATGCGCGGCACCGCGCTCTCGGCAATCCGTTTGACCTGCTCCTCCGCGCCCGATCGCGGCGGGTCGAGCACCACGGCGTCATGTCCGGCCAGCTCGTCCGCGTCGTACGGCCGGCGATAGAGGTCGCGGTGCTGGGCATCGACGGTCGGCGCGGCTCGCTTCAACGCCAGGATCGCGTCGCGCGACGCCTCGGCGGCGCTCACCTGCCCGTCCAGCGCCAGCGCGAAGGTGCCGAGCCCCGCGAACAGGTCGATCGGCCGCGTCGCGCCGCCCACCGCCTCGCGAACGGCAGCGACCAGCGCGGCCTCGCCGTCGGCGGTCGCCTGCAGGAACGCGCCGACCGGCAGCGGCACCGGGGTCATGCCCAGCGTCACCGTTACAGGCTGCGGCTCGAAGCGCGTCTCCGGACCATAGCCTTCGTCCAAGGAAAGCCGCGCAAGTCCCTGTTTTTCACAGAAATCGCTTAGCGCCTCGACCCCCGCCAGCCCCTCGGGCCGAAGCCCTTTCAGCGCCACGTCGACCCCTTGGTCGGCCAGCGTCAGCTGCGTCTCACCCACCTTTCCGCCATGCGCGGCGTATAGTGCTCGCAGTGTGACCAGCAGGCGAAACAGCTCGGGCCGAAGCACGTGGCATTCGGCCAGATCCACCACTTGGTTGCTCTTGGCCGCATTGAAGCCGACCAGCACTTTGCCGCCGGCTTTCACTACCTTCAGGCTCGCCCGTCGACGGCTGCGCGGCGGCGACAGGTGCGGCTCGCGCACCTCGGTCGCAATCCCCTGCTGTTCCAGCGCTCCCTCGACCCGGCTCCGGCAATAGGCCGCATAGGCTTCGTCAGTCAGGTGCTGCAACTGGCACCCGCCGCAGGTCGGGAAGTGCCGGCACGGCGGCTCCCGGTGTCCCGGCCCCTCGACCAGGGTCCCGTCCGCGGCAACCACGTCCCCCGGCACCCCGAAGGCGACATGCCGCCCCCCGGCGGTCACCCCGTCGCCCCGGGCCGCGATGCGGACGACCGGATCGCTCACGCCATCACCTGCGGGATCGCATCCAGGAGGTCGTCGGCGATCATCGCCGGACCGGCGAGCTCCGCTGCACGACCATGCAGCCAGACCCCCGCGCACGCCGCGTCGAAGGCGTCCATGCCCCGCGCCCGAAGCGCCGCGATCATCCCGGCCAGCACGTCGCCCGTCCCCGCGCTCGCCAGCCATGCCGGCGCGGGTGGGGCGAAGCCGACGCGGCCATCGGGCGCCGCGACGATCGTGTCGGGTCCCTTGAACACCACGACCGCCTTCGCCAGTCGCGCGGCGTTCAGCGTCCGCTCCGGCTTGCCGGCGGCCGACCGTCCGAACAGCGACTCGAACTCGCCCGCGTGCGGGGTCAGGATCGCGTCCTGCCCGTGCAGCCGCTCGGGCTCCCCGACATGGCGCAGCGCATCGGCATCGATGACCTTGGGCGCCTTGCTGGTCAGCGCCAGCGTCAGGATCTGCGGCAGCTCGCCCATCCCCGGCCCAACCAGAACGCACCCGATCCGCCCGTCGCTGAGCGGCGCGGTGCCGTCCTGAACGACCGCCAGCGGCAGTCCCGCAATCGGCGTCGAGGTGGACAGCCGGACATAGCCCGCCCCGCTGCGCGCCGCCGCGCTCGCCGCCAGCGCGATCGCCCCGGGCATCGCGCCCGCCAGCCCGTGCACCAGCCCGCGCGAATATTTGTGCGCGTCGGGCGCGACCGGCGGCAGCATGGGGCGCCCGATCTCGTGCCAGTCGCTCGAAACGTCGATCCCGATGTCGGCCAGCACTACCCGCCCCATGCGCGCCATTGCCGGCATCAGCCGATGCGCGGGCTTCAGCGCCCCGAAGGTGACGGTCAGGTCGAAGGACGGCGCCGGCGACCGGATCGACCCGTCATCGCTCGCCACGCCGCTCGGCAGGTCGCAGGCGATCCGCACCCTCGCCGCCTCGGCGAGGGTCGACAGGCGCGACGCCACCGCTTCATCAAGGCCGCGCGACAGTCCCGTCCCGAACAGGCAATCAACCAGCACCGCGTCCGGCGCCGCGCTGGCCAAATCCTCAACCGGCCCGTTCCATGCCGCCCGCGCGCGCGTCGCTTCCGCCGTAACCGGCTCGGCCAGCGCGGCAACGCGGACCGAAATCCCGCGCTCGCGCAAGTGGCGCGCCGCGACATAACCGTCCCCGCCATTGTTGCCCGGCCCGCACAGCAGCAGCACCGGTCGCGGCCGCGCAAAGCGAACGACCGCCTCGGCAAGCGCCGCCCCGGCGCGCTCCATCAACGATTCGGCGCTCGTCCCGCGATCGATGGCGGCCTGCTCGGCGGCCCGCATGCGGTCGGCGGTAAGGATGAGACGGGTCATGCCGCGCCCCTAGCGCAGGACGCTGGCCAGATGCCACCATTTCGCCGGGCACGCCGCCGCCGCCTGGTCTCGCGCGGAGTCGTCCGCGAAGAGCGCGAAGCAGGTCGCCCCGCTTCCCGACATGCGCGCCGCGCTGACGCCCGGCTGTTCGCCCAGCCAGTCGAGCACGTCGCCGATCGCCGGGACGAGCGCGCGCGCCGGCGCCTCGAGGTCGTTTCTGCCGTCCCGCCAATCGCCGAGAGCGCCCCGATCCACCCCGTCCCAGCCGCCGAACACCGCCGCGGTCGACAGCGCGGTGCGCGGATTGACGAGCAGGATGGGCACGCCGCTTATTCCCGCATCTACCAGCTCAAGCGCGTCCCCCGCCCCCTCGCCGCGTGCCGTCAGGCTCAGGAGGCAGGCCGGCACGTCACTGCCCAGCCCCGGCGCAACGGCGGCGGCATGGACCGGATCGATCCCCCACAGTCGCGTCAGAAGACGCAGCGCCGCGCCGGCGTCGGCCGACCCGCCGCCGATCCCGGACGCGACCGGCAGGTTCTTAACAAGGGTCAACTGCGCGCCCGCCGTCGCCCCGCTCGCCTCCCTGAGCGCGCGGGCGGCGCGCAGGACGAGGTTGCCCTCATCCGCCTCCAGCCCCGGAGCGAACGGCCCCTCGATGGCCAAGGAGAGATCGTCTGCCGGCTCGGCCCGTACCCAATCGCCATCCGTGCAGAAAGCGAACAGCGTTTGCAGGTCATGGCGACCATCCGCGCGGCGGCGGCGAACGTGGAGCGCGAGATTAACCTTGGCCGGTGCCGGCTCGCGAAGCTCGATCACGGGGCAGCGTTGGCGGGCGTCAGGCCGAGCGCGATCTTGGCTTCGAGCCGCGTGCGCGCCGCCTCATCGTCGACCGTCACCAGCGCGGCACGCCACGCGAAGCGCGCTTCGATCCGGCGGCCAGCGGTGTAGAGGGCATCGCCCAGATGCTCGCGGATTTCGGCCTGCGCCGGGTCCTTGTCGACCGCCCGCTGCAGCGTCGCGATCGCTTCCTCGACCTTTCCGCGCTTGAACTGGGCCCAGCCAAGCGAATCGGTGATCGACGCGTCGTCGGGACGCAGCGCGCTGGCCCGTCGGATCATGGCTTCGGCGGCGTCCAGATCCTCGCCGCGTTCCAGCTTTCCGTAACCGAGGAAGTTGAGCAGCAGCGCGTTGTCCGGCGACAATCTCATCGCCGCTTCGATATCCGCCTTGGACTCGGCCCAGCGATCGGCTTCCTCGAGCGCACCGGCCCGGAAAAGGTGGAGAGTCCACCGTTCGTCGCTGCCGTCGCCGTCGCGAACGAGCGCCAGCGCGCGCCCGTAACTATCGGCCGATGCCTGATAATCGCCAAGGTCGCCCTGGACCGCGCCGAGCCGTGAGAAATTGTCCGCGCTCGGCCGTTCGGCGGCAAGTCGGGCGGCGCGATCGAGCGCTTCGCGACCGCGCTTCGCCCCGATCAGGATCCGCGTTTGCGCATCCTCCGACTGGCTGGCAAAGGGGTCGTCGGCGGGAATCCTCCGCAGGGCGGCGAGTGCGGCCTCGTCGCGGTCGACGTCGTCGAGCAGCAGGCCGAGCAACAGCGCGGCCGCACTATTGCCGGGATTGGCGTGGTTGGCGACCTGCGCCAGCGCGACCGCGAGCGCCTTGTTCTCCGTCCGGTTCACGGTCAACGCGAGGCCAAGCATCAGTTCCCCGAAGGCCTTGGACGACCGATCTATGGCCTGGTCCAGGGGTTGGCCCGCGGCAAGCCGCGCCTTCGCCCAGGCCAAGGCCGGGCCGCCCGCCTCCAGCATGCGCGCGGCATTGGCCGGGTCGCCCGCCGTCCGGAAGCCGTCCGCGAACGCCATGCGCAACCGGTCGGCACGTCCGCCGGCATTGGCCAGCGCCCGCTCGGCGAACGGCAAGGCCTCGGCCGGACGTTTCAGCCGCAGCAGGATCAGCGCCTTGTGCTCGTCGACCTGCCGGCCGAGCGCGCTCTGCTCGCCGACCGGCGCGAGCGGCTCGAGCGCGTCGCGGTCGCCGCGATCGGCGCGTGCCCACGCCTCGACGAAGGGCAACAGGAAGGTGCTGTCGAGCGCGCCCGTTCGATCGCCGAGCATCTTGACGGCGTTCTTGGCCTTTCCGCTCTTCAACTCGTCCGCGATCATCAGCATGCGCAATTCGAGCGCTGCGTTGGCGAATCCGACCGGGCGGCCGAGCTCCAGCGCCAGGCGCATGTCGCCGGCTTCGATCGCCGCGCCGATCGCCCGCTCGCGGAGCAGGGCATCGTTGCGATCGCCGCGCAGCAGCTCGGCCATCAGCTGCGCCGCCTTGCCCGGATCGCCCAAGGCGTCCGCGGTGCGCGCCGCGACATAATCGTTCAGCCGTTCCTCGCTGGGAAGCGCGGCTGCGGGGATTGCTACGCCCGCAAGCAGGACGGCGGCGACAAGCTTACATGTTGGGGTAATTGGGGCCTCCGCCGCCTTCGGGCACCACCCAGTTGATGTTCTGGGTCGGGTCCTTGATGTCGCACGTCTTGCAGTGGACGCAATTCTGCGCGTTGATCTGGAGCCGCGGCGAACCGCTTTCCTCCACGATCTCGTAGACGCCGGCGGGGCAATAACGCTGCTCCGGGCTGTCGTAGAGCGCCAGGTTCACCGTGATCGGGACGTCCTTGTCCTTCAGCGTGAGGTGGATCGGCTGGTCCTCCTCGTGGTTGGTGTTCGACAGGAACACCGAGGACAGGCGGTCGAAGCTCAGCTTTCCGTCGGGCTTGGGATAGACGATCGGATGAACTTCGTCCTTGCGGCGGATCGACTGCGCGTCGGTGTGCTTGTGCTTCAACGTCCACGGCGTCTTCAGGCCGATGGTGTTGAGCCACATATCGAAGCCCGCGAACACCGTGCCGATCGTCCCGCCCCAGCGCGCCACCGCCGGCTCGGCATTGCGGACGGTCTTCAGCTCCTTGGCGATCCAGCTCGCGCGGACCGAGGGCTCGTAATCGTCGAGCACGTCGTTGCGTCGGTCGGCCGCGACCGCCTTGTAGGCGCTTTCCGCGGCCAGCATCGCCGACTTGATGGCGGTATGGCTGCCCTTGATGCGCGGCACATTGACGAAGCCCGCCGCGCAGCCGACCAGCGCCCCGCCCGGGAAGGCGAGCTGCGGGATGGCCTGCCAGCCGCCCTCGTTGATCGCACGCGCGCCGTAGGAGATTCGCTTGCCGCCTTCGATCTCGGCGCGGATCGCCGGGTGGGTTTTCCAGCGCTGGAATTCCTCGAAGGGCGAAAGATAGGGGTTCTGGTAATCGAGGGCGACCACGAAGCCCAACGCCACCTGCCCGTTTTCCTGGTGGTAGAGAAACCCGCCGCCCCACGCGTCGTCGAGCGGCCAGCCCTGCGTGTGGATGACCCGCCCGGGCTGATGCTTGTCCGCAGGAACGTCCCACAACTCCTTGATCCCGATCCCGTAAACCTGCGGCCCGCTATCCTTGCGCAGGTCGAAAATCCGGGTGAGTTCCTTCGTCAGGTGGCCGCGCGCGCCTTCCGCGAAGAAGGTGTAACGCGCGTGAAGCTCCATGCCCGGCTGGTAGTCGGGCTTGCGCGTGCCGTCGCGGGCCACGCCCATGTCGCCGGTCGCAACGCCCTTCACGCTGCCGTCCTCGTGGAACAGCACTTCGGCGGCGGCGAAGCCCGGAAAGATCTCGACGCCAAGCTCTTCGGCCTGCCCGGCGAGCCAGCGGGTGAGGTTGCCGAGGCTGCAGGTGTAGGTGCCCTTGTTCGACATGAAGGGCGGCATCAGCAGGTGCGGTATCTCGAACTTGCCCTTGCGGCTGAGCACCCAGTGGCGGTTGTCGGTGACCGGCACGCCGATCGGCGCGCCCTTGTCCTTCCAGTCGGGGATCAGCTCGTCGAGACCCTTGGGATCGACGACGGCACCCGAGAGGATGTGCGCGCCGACTTCGCTGCCCTTTTCGAGCACGCAGACGCCGATTTCGCGGCCGTCGGCGGCGGCGAGTTGCTTCAAGCGGATCGCGGCCGCCAGCCCCGCGGGCCCCGCGCCCACGACGACGACATCATATTCCATCGATTCGCGATCGCTCATGTCACCCTTTCCCGTCGCGCAGCCCCGTCGGCTGGTCCTGTCCAGCACTGCCAATTCCTTGACCGCGCCGTCAACCTTGCCCCACGAAGGAATTATGGGCGGGGAAGGAATCACGGTCGATCGCGCGCAGGCCGCGCGGCTGCTGCAGTGGTGGATGGAAAGCGGGGTCGACGCAATCGTCGATGACGCGCCGCGCCAGTGGCTCGCCGCGCCCGCCGCGTCGGCGCCGCCCATTCCGCAGCCGCCGATTGCGGTTCCGCCGCCCGCCGCCATCCCCGCCGACTTCGATTCGTTTCGCGCCTGGCTGGCGCAGACGGAGGATCTGCCGCTCCACCGCCCCGGCGCCCGCCGGATTCTCCCGCGCGGCGGGGTCGGCGCGCCGGTGATGATCCTCGCCGACATGCCGGGGGCCGACGATGGCGACCAGCCGATCGGCGGTGCCGCGTGGGAGCTGGCGGTGCGCATGCTCGCCGCGATCGGGATACCGGCGGACGACGCCTATCTCGCAAACCTGTCGTGCATGACGGCTCCCGCCGCCCGCCTGAGCGCGGAAGACGTCGCGCGGTGTGCGGACCTTGCGCGGCGTCACGTCGCGCTCGCCGCGCCCGAACGCCTGATCCTGTTCGGCGACGGGCCGACCAAGGCCTTGCTCGGCGGCCCGGTCGCCCGGCTGCGCGGCAAGGTGCATAAGATCGAGGGCGTGCGGACCATCGCAACCTTCGCACCGGGGTGGCTGCTGAAGCGCCCGGGCGACAAGGCGCTGGCCTGGCGCGACCTCCTGTTGCTGATGGAAGAGGCTTGAGGATGCGCTGGACGATCGCGCTAATGCTGTTCGCCGCCGCTCCGGCACTCGGCCAGACCCAGGACCCGCTCGCGCCCGATCCCGAAGATTCGGACGAACCCATCCTCACGACACCGGAACCGGCGGTCGTCACGCCGCCCGTCAACCGACCGCTGGTCGTGCCGAAGGATTGGCGCGGGGTGTTCGCCGCCATTCGCGCCGCCGACTGGCCTGCCGCGCGCGCCGGAATCGATGCGCTCGGCGATCATCCCTTGCGCCCCGTCGCGCTCGCCCAGCTTTTCACCGCGCGAGGCAGTCCGCGCGTCGAGGGGCCGGCCATCGTCGACCTGCTCGCCCAGGCCCCCGACTTGCCGCAGGCGACTCAACTGCAACGCCTGGCGCAGTCGCGCGGCATCGTCGATCTGCCCGCAATCGCCCCCTCCTACCGGATCGTTCCGCTCGGCAGCGCGCCCCGCCGCCATCGCTCGCGCCCCGTCACGGGCGATCCGGTCGCCGACACGATGCGCGCCGCGCTCGACCCCATGGTCAAGGCGGACCTTGGGCCGGAGGCGGAGGCGCTCTTCCTCGCCTCGGCCGATCAGCTGACGCCGGAAGGCCGCGCCGAAATGGCGCAGCGCGTGGCGTGGATCTATTACATTCTCGGCCGCGACGCCGACGCCCGCCGGATCGCCGAGATCGGCATTGCCGCCGAGAGCGGCGAATGGGCGGGACAGGCGCACTGGATCGCCGGACTGGCGTCATGGCGTCTCAACGAATGCGAATCCGCCGCCCGTCATTTCCGCGCGGTCGCCTACGGGCGGGTCGAGAGTGAGCTTGCGGCGGCAGGCGCTTACTGGACGGCCCGCGCCGAATTGGCGTGCCGCCGGCCCGACCAGGTCGAGCCGATGCTCCGCCTCGCGTCCAAGTCCAACGAAAGTTTCTACGGCCTGCTCGCCCGCGAATCGCTGGGCATTGCGAGCGGGATCGCCCCCGCCCAGCGCGCGTCGGGCAACGTCGACCGGCTCCCTAATGTCCGCCGTGCGATCGAACTTGCCGCGATCGGCGAGCGCAGCCTTGCCGAGGAACTGCTTCGCCACCAGGCCCGCATCGGCAACCGCGCCGACCATCCGGCGCTGGCCGCCAAGGCCCGCGAGCTCGAGCTCCACGGGGCGGCCTACTGGCTCGCCCACAACGGCCAGCAGGGCGTGCGCATGACCGCCGCGGACCGCTTCCCGCTGCCGCGCTGGGCGCCGCGTGAAGGGTGGCGGATCGATCCGGCGCTGGCCTGGGCCCATGCCCGGCAGGAAAGCGATTTCCGGGCGAGCGCGGTCAGCCCCGCCGGGGCCGTCGGGCTGATGCAGGTACGGCCCGGTACCGCCGGCGATTTCGCACGGCAGCGCGGCGTTCCGCTCGGCAACCTCGCCGATCCCGCCACGAACGTGGAATATGGCCAGAGCTTCATCGAACTCATGCGTCGCAACCCGGCTACGCAGGGGCAGATCGTGAAGATTATGGCGGCCTACAATGCCGGCCCGGTGCCGGTCAGCCGGTGGAACTATATCAACGCCAAGGACGATCCTTTGCTGTGGATCGAAAGCCTACCTTATTGGGAAACGCGCTTCTATGTCCCGGCGGTGATGCGCAATTTGTGGGTTTACGAGAAGCTCGCAGGAACGCCGCCCAAGACATTGAAGGAGCTGGCAGAGGGACGCTGGCCGTCGTTCCCGACGCCTCCCGGGCGATAGATTCGTTCTTTTTTTGTTCCGTTCGTTCGGATAGCCTGCGGGCATGCCGATCGAGTCGAGTCATGGACGCGGGGCGACCCGCAATACGACCTCCACGCGCTTCAATCTGAAGCAAGTGGCGGTCGAGGGCGACTGGCTCGACCAGGTCGAGGCGATCGACGGGATTGCGGTGCGTCGCACCTCGGTGACGATCGAGCGCCCCAAGACGATCCTGACCCGCAACAACTCCCCCGACATCGGGTTCGACCGCTCGGTCAACGCCTACCGCGGGTGCGAGCATGGCTGCATCTATTGCTTCGCCCGCCCGACCCATGCCTATCACGACCTCTCGCCCGGGGTGGATTTCGAAAGCCGCCTGTTCGTGAAGCCCGACGCCGCCAAGCTCCTGCACGGCGCCCTCTCTCGCCCCGGCTACGAATGCGCGCCGATTGCCATGGGCACGAACACCGATCCCTACCAGCCGATCGAAGAGAAATGGCGGGTCACGCGATCGCTGATCGAATTGCTGCTGGAAACGCGCCACCCCTTCACGATCACGACCAAGTCCGACCGCGTTCTTCGCGACCTCGACTTGCTCGCGCCCGCCGCGGCCCAGGGCCTGTGCGCGGTGGCGATTTCGGTCACATCGCTCGATCCGTCCATCTCGCGCATCCTCGAGCCTCGCGCTCCGGCAGCGCGCAAGCGGCTGGCGGCGGTCAAGGCGCTCAACGAGGCCGGCGTGCCCTGCCATGTGGCGATTGCGCCGGTCGTCCCGCAAATCACCGACCACGAGATCGAGGCCATCGTCGAGGCAGCGAGCGAGGCCGGCGCACGCGGTGCCTTCTACCTTCCCGTCCGCCTGCCACATGAGGTCGCGCCGCTGTTCCGCGCCTGGCTCGACGAGCATTTTCCCGACCGCGCGGCCAAGGTGATGGCAACCATCCAGGCGCTGCGCGGCGGGCGCGACAACGACCCGAATTTCTTCAGCCGGATGCGCGGCCAGGGACCGTGGGCCGACCTGTTGAAGACGCGCTTCGAAAAGGCCGTCGCACGCCATAATTTGCCGCAGTCCAAATTCCCGCTCCGGCGCGACCTGTTCCAGCCGCCGGAAGGCGCGCAGATGCGCCTGCTTTAGGCCGTTGGTCGAACGCGGTGCTGACAAGCCGGCGCGCGCTGCCTAAGCCTTGCCCATGTCTCGCACCCTTCTCGCCGCGCTGCTCGCGGCCGCCGCCACGCCTCTCCTCGCGCAGGATGCCCCGCCGCCCGTCCTCGTCGACCCCGTCATTGCGACGTTGCGCGACGATGCCTTGGCCAACGACCGTTACGGATGGGAGATCACGGAAGGGCTGACGACCGAAATCGGCCCGCGCCTTGCCGGTACGGAGGCCGAGGCCCGCGCGCGTGCCTGGGGGGCGCGCAAGCTGACCGCGATGGGCTTTGCCAATGCGCGAATCGACACCTTCGCCCTGCCGGTCTGGACGCGCGGGGCCGAAAGCGCGGCGATCCTCTCGCCCTACCCGCAGCCGCTGGCGATCGCCGCGCTGGGCAATAGTGCGTCCACCGGTCCGCAGGGGGTCACCGGCCAACTGGTCGCCTTCGCGTCGGTCGACGAACTGCGAGCCGCCCCCGACAGCGCCGTGCGCGGCAAGATCGTCTTCGTCGACCACCGCATGGCGCCGACGCAGGACGGGTCGAGTTATGGTCCAGGCGGCGCGCCGCGCCGTCTCGCTCCCTCGATCGCCAGTCGCAAAGGCGCGATCGCGGTCGTCGTCCGGTCGGCGGGCACCGATCTCCACCGCAACCCGCATACCGGCGTGATGAATTTCGACGAGGGCGTGACCTCCATCCCCGCCGGGGCCGTGTCGGTGCCCGATGCCGAGCAGATCGTCCGGGTCGTCAAGCGCGGGCAGCCCGTGACGCTCCGCCTCGTGCTCGCCAGCCAGACACGACAGGGCGAATCCGGAAATGTCATCGCCGAATTGCCGGGGCGCGATCCCTCCTTGGCGCCGGTGCTGGTGGGTTGCCACCTCGACAGCTGGGACCAGGGAACGGGCGCGATCGACGACGCCTCGGGATGCGGGATCGTCACCGCCGCGGCCAAGCGCATCATGGATGCCGGACGGCCGCTTCGCACGATCCGCGTGGTCTGGTTCGGGGCGGAGGAAGTCGGCCTGTTCGGCGGCCTCGATTATCGTGCCCGCTACGGAAAGCAGCCGCATCACGCGCTGCTCGAAAGCGACTTTGGCGCTGACCGCATCTATCGAGTGACCAGCCGGCTCGGCGACGCGCGGCGCGACGAGGCGCGGATGATCGGCGCGGCGCTGGCCCCGCTCGGGATCGTCACCGGCGCGTTCGACCGCGCGGAAGGGTCCGACATCGGCCCGATGCTCGCCGACGGATTGCCGGGCGTCGGCCTCAGCCAGGACGGGACGCGCTATTTCGACGTCCACCACACGCCCGACGATACGCTCGACAAGGTCGACCCGGTTCAGCTGCGTCAGAACGTCGCCGCATGGACCGCGACGCTCGCCATTCTCGCCGGACCGATCGGCAAAACGGAGCCTAAGCCGCGCTCGCGGCGTTAGTGCCCATCATTCATGGAGAAGATGATGCGATTGATTGCCCTTGCCCCCCTCGCCCTGCTCGCCGCTTGCCAGGTCTCGGAAGGGAACGACAGCGTGACCGTCTCGTACAACGAGGATGTCGCGGAAAATGCGGTCGACGATCTCGCTGCCGGCGCCAAGGAAGCCGGAAACGCCATTGCCGCCGAAACGAAGCAGGCCGGCGAGAAGATTGCCGACGGCGCCGAGCGCGTCGGCGACAAGATCGAGAATACGGACGTGGACGTCACCGTCCGCAACGAAGCCGCAAATTAAGTTGAAGGATGGTCGGGGAGACAGGATTCGAACCTGCGACCCTCTGCTCCCAAAGCAGATGCGCTACCAGGCTGCGCCACTCCCCGACTTCGCTTGCGCTAGAGCGCTTGGGCCCTCCCGACAAGGGGGCGCCGGTCAAGCTGGTGGGCCCGGCAGGACTCGAACCCGCAACCAAGCCGTTATGAGCGGCCAGCTCTAACCAATTGAGCTACAGGCCCCACCCGCCACGGCGCGATACCGACGTTGATTGCAAAGGCCAAGTCGTCAGTCGGCGGTCGTCGGCAGAATGAGGACGATCGATCGCGGATCGAAATCGAGCCGCCCACCGGCCAGACCGGCAAGACCGTTGATCAGGCGGAGACTGAAGCCGATCGGTAGTGCGGTGTCGTCCCCGCCGGCAACGGAGAATTCCGGATCGAGCATCCGCTCGCCCGGCTCGGTCGCCAATACGCGCGGGCGGGCGATCGACAGGCAGAAGCTTCCGTCCCCCGCCGTCGTCGTCGCGGCCAGTCGCTCGCCGGGCGTCGCGACGCTGGCGAGGGCATCGGCCAGCCGAAGCGCCAGCCGGTCGACCAGATCGGCGTTGATGCGCGCGCCGCCGCCGCCCGGAATGTCGTCGTCGAGATCGATGAGCACTCCTTGGCGAACCGCGCGCGCCACCATCTTTTCGCCCACGGCCGAGGCGACGTCGGACACCCAGGCCGGCGCCTGGTCTCCGACCGTGCCGGAACGCAAGCGGGCGACGAAATCGAGGTCCTCGGCCGCCAGCAGCAGCAATCGTGCGTTGGTCACGATCTGCGCCGCGCGCTGGCGATAGCGGCGATGGGCCGGTCCGAAATACTGGCCATCGATGATTTCCGCGAAACCGATGATCGCATTCAAGGGCGTCTTGATCTCGTGGATCATCTCGCGGACGCTGTCGTAGCTTGCGCTGGGCGCGTCGGCGCTTGGCGACCGCGCTGCCGCCTGCGGCAGGCCGCGACGCGCGATCCCGCGATAGCCGACGAAGCGGCCGTCTCCCGGCGCGAAGGCGGGCGCGCCGCTGATCGTCCAGCTGCCGGCCAATTCGCCGCCGTCGGCGAGTTCGAGCGAGCAGTCGCGAAAGGGCGCGCGGGTCTTGAACGCCCGCTCGACGCAGGCGTCGACGCCCTCGTCCGGATCCGCCCCGGCGATCGACCGCCCGATCAGCGGTCCACGCGGCGCGCCCTCGACCCAGTCGATCTCCCCCGACGGATTGCATTCCCAGCGGAAGATGGCGGCGTCGCTCGCCGCCTTTCGGGCTCGCGTTTTCGCTTGGGGCCGGCCCGCAGGAGGGTCTGGACGCACGGAAACCTCGACGCCAGCCGAGAACGCGGGAGGCATAGCTTCCGGCTCGCGCGGCGGAGGGAGCGGCGAACCCTCGTCCTCGACCGCTAACGCCCGCTCGCTGCGCAGCCGTTCGATCCGCGCCACAACGTCACTGATCGTCGGGACCGACGGGTCGGCCACCGCCGGTTCCGGCACCGGTCGGAGCGTGTCCAGAAACCCGCGCACCTCATCGGACGCTTCGACCCGGAGATCGGCAAAAACGTCTTCGTCGATCGTCGCGGCCGCGAGCAGAGGCGCTGCGACCGCCAGCTTGTCGTCCGCGAAAATCTTCAGGAGCCCCAGAGGTATGGGCTTGCCCGCGATGGCGCGCGCCGCCGCGGCGCGGAGTGGCTCGCGGACATGTCGCCGTTCGGTACGGATGGATTGCAGGGCCTTGGCGAGAAGCTCGGGGTCGCCCTGGTCACTGGCGCGGGCGACGAGATCGACCAGTTGGCGCCAGCGTACGATCCGGTCGTGCGGACTGCCGACCGGTTGCGATAGGACCGTGGAAAGGCGATCGTCGAATCGCAACCGTGATTTACTCCGCGTTCAAGCCAGTCGGGTTATCGGAAAATCATCTAGCGCGCGCGGGATGCATCGCGGCAGGTCAACGCTGTTAACCATCCCAAAAAGGGACAGGTGGCAGGCGACGCGGTCCGAAGCACGAAAAAGGGGCGCCGGTCGCCCGACGCCCCTCTCTTCGCGGTCAATCGGACGCGCCTTACGCGCCGGCGTAGACCAGCCAATATTGCGCAACCACGGCATGCTCGCCGGTGACGGCCTTCAGCGCCGTCTGCGCCCCCGCCTTGTCGCCGGCCCGGGCCAGCGCCATGCCGAGGTGGAGGTTGGCGAGGTTCGCGTCGCCGCCCTTCGCGAGCGCCGCACGATAGGCTTCCGCCGCTTCGGCATAAGCGCCGAGGCCGTAAAGCTGGTCGCCCGCCTTAATCAGCGCCGGACCGGTCGTCGCCGCCTTGAGCTGGGCATCGACCGCGGCGCGCGCCGGCGCCTTGGCGACCTTGACGCCATGATCCTTGAACTGGGTCTTGGTCATGTCGACGTTCGGCTGGCGACCGGCTTCGGCCAGCACGGCCTTCGCTTCGGCGAGGTTGCCCCCGGCAATCAGCGCGCTGAGGAAGCTGTCGTAATCGGCTTCACCCTTCACGGCGTTGTTGGCGCGCGCCAGGCGCCAGAGGTCGACCAGCTGCTGGCCCCGCGGCTGGCTCATGCCACGATAGATCTGGATGGCGGCCCGCCAGCTGTCCGGCCCCGGATAGGCGCCGACCCACTCGCGTGCGATGACGTTCGCGGCCGGCAGCTTGGCATCATAGGCGAGGTTGGTGGCGAACTTGTAATTGCCTTCCGGCACCGTCTTGCCGCTGGCGCGATAGGCGACGAAGCTCTTCTGGAGCAGCGCGACCGACCCCGCCTTGTCGCCGGCCTTGGCCTTCTGGTCGGCCAGCAGGGCCATCGCCGCGCCGTTGTTGCCGTCGAGCGCGATCGCCTTCTCCAGCGCGGGGACGCCCGCCGGGCCGTTTCCGGCGGCGAGGTAGCGCTTGCCGAGGTCGGCATAGTTCATCGAGAGGATCGGCGCTTCCGCCGACCCCGACGCGGCCATCAGGTCGAGACCCGCCTGGAGGCCCGCCAGATCGTTCGACGCCGCCGCGGCGCGCGCCTGGTTGGAGCCGATGATGAACTTGTCGTCAGCGGTCTTGGCAACCTTCAACGCCGCCGCGATCTTGGCCGGAATGTTGGCCGTATCCTTGGCGTTGACGGCATTTTGCAGCTCGACGATCGCCTTCTGCGCTTCCTTCGAGACGGTCACCTTGCGACCGGTCGACGTCGTCGCCTCGCCCTCCTTGGCATCGGGGGTCGTCGCCAGTTCCTGCGGCTTGGCGTCCGCCGGACGCTCGCGGCCCAGGCGCTGGGCCGAGGCCGGGGCCGCGACCGCGGCGATCGTCGCAATCGCAAGCGCGATCTTGCTCGTGTAGGTCATGTTGTGCTGCTCCTCTCCACCGCGCCTCCCGCGCGGCCTCGTTCGAATTCGGGTGACCGGGGCATAGACCCGGAATGTTGGACTGCCAAGCGTTTGGGCGGGGCGCCATGAACGGCAATTGAACCGTAAGAAAAACAGCGACTTACACGCATCCCTCGCGCGCGCGTACGCAGGCGCGAGGGGGTGGCGCTCGAATGCCTGATCGGCTAGCACCGTGAAGGGGGCTTCGCCGCGCATCGCGGCGATTCTCCCGTTCGCGTACGACACGTTTAGCAACGACAGGAATTGCCTTGGCTACCCAGCCTCCAGCCGACGACCAGGTCCCGCCGAGCAGCGGCGATATCTCCCCCATCTCGATCGTCGACGAGATGAAGACCAGCTACCTCGATTACGCGATGAGCGTGATCGTCAGCCGCGCGCTCCCCGACGTGCGCGACGGGCTGAAGCCGGTCCATCGCCGCATTCTCTACGCCTGCCAGGAGGCGGGCTATGTTGCCGGGCGCCCGCTGCGCAAGTCGAGCCGCATCGTCGGTGACGTCATGGGTAAATATCACCCGCACGGCGACAGCGCGATCTACGACGCGCTGGCCCGGATGACGCAGGACTGGTCGATGCGGGTGCCGCTGATCGAGGGTCAGGGCAACTTCGGCTCGATGGACCCCGATCCGCCCGCCGCCATGCGTTACACCGAGGCGCGCCTCGCCAAGGTGGCCAACTTCCTGCTCGGCGACATCGACAAGGACACGGTCAACTTCCAGCCGAACTATGACGCGTCCGAAAGCGAACCGCAGGTCCTCCCCGCCCGCTTCCCCAACCTGCTCGTCAACGGCGCGGGCGGCATCGCGGTCGGCATGGCCACGAACATTCCGCCGCACAATCTGGGCGAAGTGCTGGCGGCCTGCCATGCCTATATCGAGAATCCGGCGATCACCGTCGAAGGGCTGATGGAACATGTGAAGGGCCCGGACTTTCCGACCGCCCCGCTGATCCTCGGCACTTCCGGCATCCGCAGTGCCTACACGACCGGACGCGGCTCGATCCTGATGCGCAGCCGCGCGCATATCGAGGAAGGTCGCGGCGACCGCCGCTCGATCGTCTTGACCGCCATCCCTTACCAGGTCGGCAAGTCTGGCCTCGTCGAAAAGATCGCCGAAGCCGCCAAGGACAAGAGGATCGAGGGCGTCAGCGACATTCGCGACGAATCGAACCGCGAGGGCGTCCGCATCGTCATCGACCTCAAGCGCGACGCCACGCCCGACGTCGTGCTGAACCAGCTGTGGCGCCACACGCCGGCGCAGTCGAGCTTCCCGGCCAACATGCTGGCCATCCGCGGCGGCCGCCCGGAAACGCTCAACCTGCGCGACATCATCGAGAGCTTCGTCAAGTTCCGCGAGGAAGTGATCACCCGCCGCTCGAAGTTCGAGCTGATGAAGGCGCGCGAGCGGGCGCATTTGTTGCTCGGCCTCGTCGTCGCGGTGACCAACCTCGACGAGGTGGTGAAGATCATCCGTGGATCGGGCACGCCCGCCGAAGCGCGCGAGAAACTGCTCGCGCGCGAATGGGACGGCGAGCAGATCCGCCCCTACATCAAGCTCGTCGAGGCGGTCGAACCGCAGGCGGCCGGCACCACCTATCGGCTCAGCGAAGCGCAGGTGAAGGCGATCCTCGACCTGCGCCTGCACCGCCTGACCCAGCTCGGCCGCGACGAAATCGGCGGCGAGCTCGAGGAGCTGGCCAAGACGATCGCCGAGCTGCTCGAGATCCTCGGCAACCGTGCGCGCCTCTACGAGGTGATGCGCGAGGAATTCGACCAGGTCGAGGCCGAGTTCGCGA
>CAZKCD010000026.1:0-18610 GCA_964551235.1 uncultured Sphingomonas sp. | reverse complement strand
TGGTGCGCGAGCGGGCGGCGGCGCGGCTCGGCCTGAAACCCGCGACCCCCGAGGCCGAGGTGGACGCGCGGCTCGACGCGCTCGACCCCGCCAATCCCTTTTCCGCGCTGGCCGCGCGGGCGCGCGAGGCGACCAGCCCCGCGGCCCTCCTGTTCGCGGCCCGGGCGCTTCATCGATGGCAGCAGGAGGTAATGACGTGACGGTGGCAAATGTGGAGGCCCTGGGCAACGCGATCCGGGGCGAGGTGGCCAAGGCCGTCATCGGGCAGGACCAGTCGGTCGAGCTGATGCTGGTCGCGCTGCTGGCGCGCGGGCATATCCTGCTGGAAGGCCCGCCGGGCACCGCCAAGACGCTGCTGGCGCACAGCTTCGCCCACGCGCTGGGGCTGGATTTCGGGCGCATCCAGTTCACGCCGGACCTGATGCCGGGCGACATCCTGGGCTCCAACCTGTTCGACTTCCAGACCTCGACCTTCACGCTGACGCGCGGGCCGATCTTCACGCAATTGCTGCTGGCCGACGAGATCAACCGCACCCCGCCCAAGACGCAGGCGGCGCTGCTCGAGGCGATGCAGGAGCGGCAGGTGACGATCGACGGGCAGAGCCATGACCTGGGCGAGCATTTCATGGTCGTCGCGACCCAGAACCCGATCGAGCAGCAGGGCGTCTATCCCTTGCCCGAGGCGCAGCTTGACCGCTTCCTGTTCAAGCAGAAGGTCGATTATCCCAGCGCCGAGGAGGAGCGGAAGATCATCGCCGCCCACGGCGCGCGCGAGGGCGCGATGGACCCGGCGGGCTGGGGCGTCGAGCGGGCCGTCGAGGCCGCGCCGCTCGCCGAGGCGCGGGGCGCGGTGGCGGCGGTCAAGCTGGTCGACGAGGTCATCGACTATATCGGCGCGCTGATCCGCGGCACCCGCGACAATGCCGACATCGAAAGCGGGGCGAGCCCGCGCGCGGGCGCGGCGCTGGCCGGCGCGGCGCGGGCGCGGGCGGCGCTGCAGGGCCGCGACTATGTCGTCCCCGACGACGTCAAGGCGCTGGCCCCGGCACTGCTTCGCCACCGCCTGATCCTGTCGCCCGCCGCCGAGATCAACGGCCGCGAGGTCGAGACGGTGGTCGGCGAGATCGTCGAGCGGATCGAGGCGCCGCGTTGATCTATCCCACGCGCCTTGCGGTGATGGTTGCGGCCGCGGGCGCGCCGGTCGCGCTCGCGCTCGCCGCGGCGATGCCGGGGCGCTGGGCATTGGCGCTGGCCTGGCCGGTCGCGGTGCTCGCGCTGGTCCTGCTCGACGCTCTGGCGGCGCGGGGGACGGCGAGCCTCAAGCTGGCGATGCCGCGCGCGGCCGGGGTCGGCGAGGAGTTCGAGGCCGAGGCCGCGGTGACGATGCGCGGGGGGCGGCGGCCGCGCCGGGCCGAGCTGACGCTCGAAGAGCCGGCGATCCTGGGCTTCGCCGACCATGGCCGGATCGACGTGCCACTGGAGCGCGGGACGGGCAGCGCGCGCCTGCCCGCGTCCGCGCTGCGCCGGGGCGAAGCGTGGGTGGAGAAGGCCTGGCTGCGCTGGGCCGGGCCGCTCGGCCTGACGTGGCGCCAGCAGGAATATGACCTCGACGACAGGGTAGCGGTGGGCCCCGACACGCGGCCCTTGCGCCAGCGCGGAGCGGAGGTGTTCCGCCGCCACGCCTATCTCGGCCTGATGACCCAGCGCGAGCGCGGCGAGGGGTCGGATTTCGACGCGCTGGCCGAATACCAGCCGGGCATGGACCGCCGCGCGATCGACTGGAAGCAGTCGGCGCGGCACGTCAAATTGCTCGCCAAGCAATATCATACCGAACGCAACAACCAGGTCGTGTTCGTGGTCGATTGCGGGCGGCAGATGAGCGAGCCGGTGGCCGGCATGCCGCGCGTCGACCGCGCGGTGGGCGCGATGCTGATGACCGCCTGGATCGCGCTCAAGAGCGGCGACCGCGTCTCCTTCCAGGCCTTCGACAGCCGCCCGCGCCTCGCCAGCGGCGTCGTCAGCGGAAGCCGCGCCTTCGGCGAACTGAAGCGCCTGTCGGCGCGGATCGATTACAGCGGCGAGGAGAGCAATTACGTCTACGCGCTGACGACCATGGCGGCGAAATTGAACCGCCGCTCGCTGATTGTCCTGTTCACCGAATTCACCGACGAGGTCAGCGCCGATTTCCTCGTCCGCGCGATCAAGGGGCTGGTCGCCAAGCATCTCGTGCTGGTCTGTGTGCTGCGCGACGTCGAACTGGAGGAGCTGGCGGGCCGCGAGCCGGAGCATGCCGACGACGTCACCCGCTCCATTACCGCCAGCGCGCTGCTCAAGGAGCGGGCGCTGACCATCGGCCGGCTCCGCCACCTCGGCGTCCACGTCATCGAGAGCCGCCACGATCGCGTCGCCGACGAGCTCGCGGCGGGCTATTTCGACCTCAAGCGGCGGAACCTGCTGTGAGCAGCCTCGCCCCCGCCGCCGGCGCCCCGCTCGTCAACGCCAGCCGCTTCCGCGCCGCCCATTCGGCCGACTGGGAGCGGCTCGACGCGCTGGTGACGCGGATCGAGAAGGGGTCGCTGAAATCGCTCAGCGACGACGATTTGCTCGAACTGCCGGTGCTCTACCGGACGACCCTGTCGTCGCTGTCGGTGGCGCGCGACACCAGCCTCGACAAGGCGATGATCGATTATCTCGAGCAGCTGGCGACGCGCGCCTATTTCCAGATCTACGGCGTGCCGACCCCGCCCGGGCGGCAGGTCGCGACCTTCTTCCTCGAAGGCTGGCCGCGCGCGGTCGCGGCGCTGTGGCGCGAGACGCTGATCTGCTGGGCGCTGATGCTGGGCGCGGCGGTGGCGACCTATTTCCTCGTCCGCAGCGATCCCAGCTGGTTCTACAGCGTCATTCCCGAAGGGCTGGCGGGCGGGCGCGACCCGTCGGCATCGGCCAGCTACCTGCGCTCCACCCTCTACGGCGGGCAGCAGAACTGGCTGGCGACCTTCGCCGCCTACCTGTTCACCCACAACAGCCAGGTGGCGATATTCGCCTTCGCGCTGGGCTTCGCCTTCGGGGTGCCGACCGTGCTGCTGATCCTCTACAACGGCATGATGCTGGGCGCGATCTACGCCGTTTTCGCGTCCAAAGGGCTGGGGTTCGAGCTGTCGGGCTGGCTGGCGATCCACGGCACGACCGAATTGTTTGCCATCGCCATCGCCGGGGCGGCGGGCATGCGGATCGGCACCGCTGTCGCCTTCCCGGGCCGCCAGTCGCGGACCGAAAGCGCGGTGCGCGCCGGCAAGGTCGCCGCCACCGCCATGCTGGGCTGCATCATCATGCTGCTGTGCGCCGGAATCCTCGAGGGCATCGGCCGGCAGACGATCGACAGCGACGGCCTGCGCTTCGCCATCGGCGGGCTGATGCTGGCGGGCTGGCTGACCTATTTCTACGGCTGGCGCGGCGGGGGACCGAACGATGGTTGAGGCGAGCATGCGCCGCCCGTTCGTCACGCCCGAGGGCGTCGACCTGAAGCTCGAACTGGCGACCGCCGGCGCGCGGGCCGGGGCGTTCATGCTCGACGCCATCCTCATCATCCTCGTCCTGGTCGCATTCACCATCGCCGTGGCGCTGCTCGGCTTTTCCGGCGGCGGGGAGATTTTCGCGATCCTGTGGCTGGTCGGCTTCTTCCTGCTGCGCAACTTCTGGTTCGTGGCGTTCGAGATGGGCGGGCGCGGCGCGACCCCGGGGAAAAGGCTGATGAGGCTGCGCGTCGTCGCGCGCGACGGGGCGCGGCTGACCGGCGCGGCGGTGGTGGCGCGCAACGCGATGCGCGAGATCGAAGTGTTCCTGCCCCTGAGCTTCCTCGCCGCCCGCGCGGCCGAGGGCGCGGCCGATACCGCGCTCACCGTCTCCAGCCTGGTGTGGAGCGGCATCTTCCTGTTCTTCCCTTTGTTCAACCGCGACCGGCTGCGCGTCGGCGATCTCGTGGCGGGAACGTGGGTGGTGCAGACCAAGAAAGCCGATTTGTCGTTCGACCTTGCGCAGTCCAACCCGGCCCGCGGGCGGCGCGTGTTCAGCGACGCGGCATTGAGCCTCTACGGCGTCTACGAACTGCAAACGCTGGAGGAAGTGCTGCGCGTCGGCCAGTCGACCAGCATCGCCTCGGTCGCGCGGGTCATCCGCGAGCGGTCGGGCATGGCCGACGACGGCGACGACTACGGCTTCCTGCAGGATTATTATGCGGCGCTGTGCGCGCGGCTGGAGGCCGGGATGCTGGTCGGCCGCCGCCGCGCCGACAAGTTCGACCGCTAGAGCCCCGCGTCCTCGCGCGCATCATAGCGCTCCTGCGCGGCGCGGATGCAGTCGATGTGCGCCATCGCCCAATTGCCCAGCCCCTGCACCGGCTCGCGCAAGCTGATGCCGAGCTCGGTCAGCTCGTAATCGACGCGCGGCGGGATGGTCGGGGTGACGTGGCGGGTGACGAGGCCGTCACGCTCAAGGTTGCGCAGGGACAGCGTCAGCATCCGCTGCGAAATGCCGTCGATCGCGCGCTTCAATTCCATGAAGCGCTTCGGCCCGTTCGACAACAGCATGACGATCAGCATGCTCCACTTGTCGCCGACGCGGTTCAGGACGGGCGTCACCGACCGGCAGATCGGGCCGTGGATCGCGGCCTCTTCCTGCAGGGTAGGCACATCCCCGCGCTGGGCCTGCCCAGATGCAGGCACATTCATGTGCCCCGGTGACAAATTTTTGCGTTCTTGTGCGTGGTCCATGGATGGTTACGTAACGTGTCCCGGTAACAAATCAATACCAAGGACAAAGCGATGACCATCTTGCAGATCGACAGCAGCATCTCCGGCGCCGACAGCGTGTCGCGCCGCCTGACCCGCGATATCGTCGCCCAGCTCGCCGCGCCCGGATCGCGCGTCGTCGAGCGCGACCTGGTGGCGAACCCGCTCGACCCCCTGACCGCGCGCGGGCAGGACGCCGAGCTGCTCGACGAATTCATCGCCGCCGAGACCGTCGTGATCGGCGCGCCGGTCTACAATTTCACCATTCCCTCCCAGCTGAAGGCGTGGATCGACCGGCTGGCCGTCGCGGGCCGCAGCTTCCGCTACACCGAGCAGGGGCCCGAAGGCCTGCTGGGCGGCAAGCGCGTGATCATCGGGCTCGCCTCGGGCGGCGTCTACGAGGACGGAAACCCGTTCGAGCACACCAAGAGCTATCTGAAGGCCTTCTTCAACTTCCTCGGCATCGAGCCCGAATTCGTGGTCGCCGAAGGCGTCGGCATCAACCGCGACACGGCGCTCGCCGGGGCGAACGACCAGATCGGCGCGTTGGCGGCCTGACCACTATTTCCAGCAAAAAGGGGACGAACCATGCAACTCGACCGACACGGACCGACCGCGCTTGCCGCCTTGCGCATCATGAGCGGCCTGCTCTTCCTGGCCCACGGAACGCAGAAGTTCCTGATGTTTCCCGCGGGCGAGCGCGCCGGGTCGGGCCTGGCGCTCGACAATCCCGCCGCGTGGGCGGGGATCATCGAACTGGTGACCGGCACGCTGATTGCGCTCGGGCTGTTCACGCGGCCCGCCGCCTTCCTCGCCTCGGGCACGATGGAGGTGGCCTATTTCATGGCACACGCGCCGCAGGATCCGTTCCCCGTCAACAACATGGGCGACGCGGCGATCCTCTATTGCTTCGTCTTCCTGCTGTTCGTCTTCACCGGGCCGGGCCGTTTCGCGCTCGACCATCGCCGGACCGCCGCCGCCTGACCGTCAGCGCCCCCGGCGCCCGATCGGCAGGTAGAGCAGCGCGAGCGCGGCGCCGTAGCCCACTATCGGGCTGACGGCGCCGCCCGCGATTGGCATTGGGAAGGGCGCGAGCAGCGCGGCCGTCGCCAGCGCGGCGAAGAACATGACGAGCGCCCAGGCTTCGCGCGACCGGTGAAGGACGAAGGGCACGAGCATCAGCAGCGATGCCGCCAGATGCAGGACGATCGCCAGCGGCCCGTGGGCGAGCGCGAGGGCGGGCGTTCCTTCGACGAACGGCACCGGCGCGGGATTGGCGACGTCGAGCAGGCGCCAGGCGGCGAGCGCGGTCGCGCCGAGCGCGGCGAGCAGGGCCGGGCGCGCCCGATCGAAACGTGACAAAATCCACAAGGCGAGGGCCAGCGCGAACAGGGTCCCGCCGTCGGGCTGGAGCGCGATCAGCATGGCCGGCACCAGCAGGGCCGCCCGCTTCCAGCCGCCGCGGTCGTCGCCGAGCGTCGTCAGCAGGGGTGGCAGCAGGATCAGCGCGGGCTGCAGCGTGACCGGGCCGAGCCGGATCCAGCGCTGAACGCCGTCCACCGCCACGCCCGCGCCTAGAACAACCAGCAGCATGACGATCGTCAGCGCGTAGCGCGGGACGAAGGGCGAGAGGCGATTGGGCTGCGCGACCAGCCCGAGCGCGCCCAGCGCTAGGCCGATGGCGAAGGCGGCGCCGTTGCGGACCGCCATGCCGGCCGGCGCGCCGACGAGCAGCAGGAAGGCGATGCCGGCAAGGACCGCCGCCGTGCCGGCGGCCAGCGGGGCGCCGGGGCGCGTCATCCCGCCGATCGCGCCAGGGCGGGCGGGTCGGCGGCGGACTCCGCATCGCCGACGACGCTCTGGTTCCGGCCGCGCGTCTTGGCCTGGTAGAGCGCGGCGTCGGCCACCGCGAAGACCCGGCCGAAGCCGTCGCCGCGCGCGTAGGGCGCGAGGCCGAAGCTGGCCGACAGGAAATGGTCGGCGTCGATGTCGGGCAGGCGAAGGTCGTGGAAGGCGCGGCGCAGCGCTTCGACGTCGCCGCGCGCCTGTTCGATCGTGGCGCCGGGCATGGCCAGCGCGAATTCCTCCCCGCCGATCCGCGCCGCCAGCCCGCGCGCATCACCGATGATCCGCGCGAACGCCAGGATCACCTTGTCGCCGACGTGGTGGCCGTAACGGTCGTTGATCGCCTTGAAGCGGTCGATGTCGGCCAGCACCAGCACGCCGCTGGCCGCCTTGTGACGATCGAAGCGCGCCTGGAAGGAGACGCGGTTGGCAAGGCCGGTCATGCCGTCGCGCTCCGACCGGTCGCGATAGTCACCGACCAGCCAGCCGATCTCGCGCCCGATAATCCCCAGCACGACCAGCGGCACGAACAACGTCGAGCTGACCAGCATGAACAGGTTCAGCCAGCCCGACGCGATGCTGTGATAGCCCTGGCCCGAATCCATCAGGCTCGGCCAGAAGGGCAGGCGGATGGCGTAGGTGACGAGGTTGAGGGTCAGCCCCGCCAGTATCGAGGTTTCGGCAAGCCCGCGCAGCGAGCGGCCGGTCGCCGCCACCGTGCTGGCGAGAAGCGCGCCGATGCCCAGCTGGAACGGGACGGCCGCCAGGAACGGGAAGCCGACGCCGGACAGGATCATCAGCAGCGTCAGCCCGAGCAAGGCCGCCACGGCGATCGCCAGCCCGCGCGGAACCGCGGGCCGGTTGATCGCGGCGCGCGCCGCGAAGCAGGCGCAGGCGATCGAGAACGTGTCGGCGACCGCCAGCGCGGCCATCGCCAGCGGGCTGGTCCCGCCGCCCGAATAAAGGAGGGTCGTGCCGAATCCGCCGACCAGCGCCAGCGACAGCCAGCCGAGCGCCGCGCGTCCCTTGAGCAATTGCCGGACGACCAGGCTGACCAGCGCCAGCGCCCCGATCATCGAGGCGATCACCGTGTAGAGGGAGACGATCGGGGTCATGCCGACAAACGCAACCGGGCCGACCCGACCCTAGGAACTGAGCAGCCGGATGGGATGCTCGATATAGGTCTTGAGCGTCTGCAGGAAGTTGGCGGCGTCCCAGCCGTCGACCACGCGGTGGTCGCACGACAGCGACAGGTTCATCACCTTGCGCGCTTCCAGCTCGCCGTCGACGATCACCGGGATTTCCTGCAGCTTGTTGACCGCGATGGTCGCGACCTGCGGCGGGTTGATCACCGGGGTCGAGGCGATCCCGCCCATCGGGCCGAGCGAGGAGATGGTGAAGGTCGGGCCGGTCAGTTCCTCGCGGCTGGCCTTGCCGGTGCGCGCGGCGTCGCTGAGGCGCAGGATTTCCTTGGCCAGCTGCCACACGCTCATGCGCTGCGCGTCGCGGATGACGGGGACCATCAGGCCGCCGTCGGTCTGCGTCGCGACGCCCATGTGCACCGCGCCGTGGCGCGTCACGACGTTGGCGGCGTCGTCGTAGGTGGTGTTGATCATCGGCCAGTCGGCCATCGCCTTGGCAAGCGCGGTGATCAGGAAGGGCAGGATGGTCAGCTTGGGATTGTCGCCGCGGTCGCGGTTCATCATCGCCCGCGTCTCTTCGAGGTCGGTGACGTCGAATTGCTCGACCAACGCGAAGTGCGGGATTCGGCGCTTGGCCTCCTGCATATTCTCCGCGATCTTGCGGCGCAGGCCGACGACCTTGATCGTCTCGTCGGCGCGCGGGGCGGCGCCGCCGCCGACGCTGCCACCGTTGTAGAGAAGGTAGGCGTCGAGGTCGGCGTGCCGCACGCGGTCGCCGGTGGTGCGGACCTGGCCGAGGTCGATGCCGAGGTCGCGGGCGCGCTGGCGCACCGCGGGGGAGGCGAGGACCTTGGCATGGTGCGCGGCGGGCGCGGACGCGGGTTCAGGCGCAGGCGCGGGGGCCGGCGCGGCGGTGGCCGTCACCGGAAGTTCTTCTTCCTGCGCCGGGGTCGGCTCGGCCAGGCCGTCGGCCAGCGGCTGCTCGTCGGTGGTGTCGGCCGCGGCGGGCGCGTCCTCCACCGGCGCGCTCGCACCAGCTTCGGTTTCGATTTCGACAAGCACGCTGCCGATCGCGATCTGGTCGCCGACCTCGCCCGCCAGCTTGATCACCTTGCCCGCGACCGGGCTTTCCATTTCGACCGTCGCCTTGTCGGTCATCATGTCGGCCAGCTGCTGATCCTCGGTCACGACGTCGCCGACCTTGACGTGCCACGCGACGATTTCCGCCTCGGCAATGCCTTCGCCGATGTCCGGCAGCTTGAACTTGTAGGTGCTCATGCGCTCATGACTTTCTTCAATGCGGTCTTCATCCGGATCGGGCCGGGGAAATAGATCCATTCGTAAGCGTGCGGGTAGGGCGTGTCCCAGCCGGTGACGCGCTCGACCGGCGCTTCGAGGTGGTAGAAGCAGCTCTCCTGCACCAAGGCGGCGAGTTCGGCGCCGAAGCCGGACGTGTTGGTCGCTTCCTGGACGACCAGGCAGCGGCCGGTCTTCTTGATCGATTCCTCGATCGTTTCGATGTCGAGGGGCACGAGCGTGCGCAGGTCGATCACCTCGGCGTCGATGCCATTCTCCTCGACCGCGGCCAGCGCGACATGGACCATCGTGCCATAGGCCAGCACGGTCAGCGCCTCGCCTTCGCGGACGATGTTCGCCTTGCCCAGCGGCACGGTGTAGTGGCCATCGGGCACTTCGCTCAGCGGGTGCTTGGACCAGGGCGTGACGGGCTTGTCGTGGTGGCCGTCGAACGGGCCGTTGTAGATGCGCTTGGGCTCGAAGAAGAGGACGGGGTCCGGGTCCTCGATGGCGGCGATCAGCAGGCCCTTGGCGTCATATGGGTTGGACGGAATGACCGTCTTGATGCCCGCGATGTGGGTGAACAGCGCCTCGGGCGACTGGCTGTGCGTCTGGCCGCCGAAGATGCCGCCGCCATAAGGCGAGCGGATGACCATCGGCATCGTCCATTCGCCCGCGGTGCGGTAGCGGATGCGGGCCACTTCGCTGACGATCTGGTCGTAGCCGGGGTAGATGTAATCGGCGAACTGGATTTCGATGAGGGGTTTGAGGCCATAGGCCGCCATGCCGACCGCGGTGCCGACGATGCCGCCTTCGCTGATCGGCGCGTCGAAGCAGCGGGTCTTGCCGAATTCCTTCTGCAGGCCCGCGGTCGCGCGGAACACGCCGCCGAAATAGCCGACGTCCTCGCCGAACACGACGATGTCGGGGTCCTTGGCCATCATCACGCGGTGGGCGTCGTTGATCGCCTCGATCATGTTGCGCGTGGTCATTTTACGTCGTGCCCCAGATACTCGCGGGCTTCCTCGAGCGCGGCGTCGCGCTGCTCGGCGATATGCCAAGGCGTGTCGTGATAGACGTCCTCGAACATCGAGGCGATGTTGTCGAACCCCTGGTCGGACAGGATGCCGAGCCCTTCCGCTTCCTTCTGCGCGGCGCGGACGGTGGCCGAGATTTCCTCGTCCAGCGCGGCGTCGCGGGCGTCGTCCCACTCGCCGAGCGCGACGAGATGCGCCTTCAACCGCGCGATCGGGTCGCCCAGCGGCCATTCCTCGGCCTCGCCCTTGGCGCGGTAGCCGGTCGGGTCGTCGGAGGTCGAATGCCCCTCGGCGCGGTAGGTGAAGAATTCGATGAGCGTCGGACCGTTGTTGGTGCGCGCGCGCTCGGACGCCCACTTGACCGCCGCATAGACCGCCAGCGCGTCGTTGCCGTCGACCCGCAGGCCCGCCATGCCGTAGCCGACCGCGCGGCTGGCGAAGGTCGCCTGCTCGGCGCCGGCGATGCCGCTGAACGAGGAAATCGCCCACTGGTTGTTGACCACCGCGAGGATCACCGGCGCCTGGTAGACGGTGGCGAAGGTCATCGCGTTGTGGAAGTCGCCCTCCGCCGTCGCGCCGTCGCCGATCCAGCCCATGCAGATCCGGCTGTCGCCCTTGATCGCGCTCGCCATCGCCCAGCCCACGGCCTGCGGATATTGCGTGCCGAGGTTGCCGGAGATGGAGAAGAAGCCGTGCTTCTTGTCCGAATACATGATCGGCAGCTGGCGCCCTTTCACCGGATCGCCCGCGTTCGAGTAGATCTGGCACATCATCGTCTTGAGCGGATAGCCGCGCGCGACGAGCAGGCCCTGCTGGCGATAGGTCGGGAAGTGCATGTCGTCCGCGTCCATCGCGGTGGCGGCGGCGACCGCGATCGCCTCCTCGCCGGTGCACTTCATGTAGAAGCTGGTCTTGCCCTGCCGCTGGGCGCGATACATGCGGTCGTCGAAGACGCGGACGGTCTTCATGTCCTTCAGCATCTTGCGCAGCGTGTCGGGGTCCAGCTTGGGGTCCCACGCGCCGACCGCCTGGCCGCTCTCGTCCAGCACGCGGACGAGGTGGGTGACGAGCGGAAAGGTCTCCTCCGCCGCCGCGGCGATATCGGGCCGCGGGGCCGCGCCCGCCGCGGGCACCTGGATGGAGGAGAAGTCGGGCGTGTCGCCGGGCCGGAACGGCGGCTCGGGCACGTGCAGCGCAAGGGCCGGCCGGTTGGGGCGCGAGGAAGGTGAGTCACTCATTGCCCGTGGCGCTTAGAGGCCCGCGCGGCCTTCGGCAACTAGGCGCGGCGATGCTGCACTGCAACGCGCCGCGCCCGCTTGCCGTAGGGTCATTCGGGCCCGTCGACGAAGCTCAGTAGGTCGCCCGGCTGGCAGTCGAGTTCGCGGCAGATCGCCTCCAGCGTGGAGAAGCGGATCGCCTTGGCCTTGCCGGTCTTGAGGATCGACAGGTTGGCGAGCGTGATGTCCACCCGGCTCGCCAGCTCGGTCAGGGTCATGCCGCGCGCCTGCAGGCGCTCGTCGAGGGTGACGGCGATTCCCATCAGATCGTCCCTTCGAGGTCGTCGCGCATCGCCGCGCCAACGCGGAAAACGCGAGCCAGGATGAAGAGCACCAGGGTCATGAGGACCGCGCCGATCCCGAGGTTGATCGCATCCTCGGCAAGCAGGGCGGAGCGCCAGTCGTCGAACCAGATCCCGATCGCGGCCAAGGCGAACAGGATGAGTTGTACAGCCAGGTTCAACCAGCCCATCCGCGTCAGCCGCCCCGCATTGGCGGGCGTGAACGGATCGCCGTCTTCGACCGAGCGGACGATTCGCAGCAGTTCGCGCAGGAACAGGAACGAGAGCGTGATCATCGCCAGCAGGAGGGCGATGGCGAGAAGGACGAGCGGATAGCCCGGCGCGCTGATGCCTGCCGCCGCCAGCTTGTCGAGAATGTCGGTGCGCGACACCGTGATTGCGGCACCCAGGCCGATCAGCAGCATCACGCCGACAAAGAGCAGCAGGCCGATCGCGGCACCGAGCACCGCCTTTGCCGCCATCAGCAGCGGGTCTTTCAGGGAAGTCGAAGCAGGCATTGAACGTTCTCCGATAAGCGTCTTATCGAAAAACAATATGTCGATTCGTTCTTATCGTCAATCAATAATATCGAAAGTCGATATGTCGCGTGGCGAGGCGGCGTGGCGAATTGACGGAAATGGCGCGGGGGCGCTAGGGCGCGCTCATGACCGACAAGACCCAGCTTCCCGACCGCCTGAGCCTCGACCCGCGCAGCGAGCATTTCGACCAGTCCATCCTGGAGAAGGGCGTGGGCATCCGCTTCAACGGCAAGGAAAAGACCAACGTCGAAGAATATTGCGTCAGCGAAGGCTGGATCAAGGTCGCCGCCGGGCGCAGCCTCGACCGTTACGGCCGGCCGATGATGCTGACCCTCAAGGGCACCGTCGAACCCTATATCGAGGGCGACGAAAAAGGCCCCGGCGCGGATAGCGCCGAGGCCTGATCCTCCTCAAGCTTCGGAGAGCTTAGGCGGCCGTGGTGCGGCGCGCCTGCGCCTTGTCGTAGGCCTTCTTCGCCAGCCAGCCCGCGCCGAGCGCGAGGCCGAGCGGGCCGAGGCCGCGACGGGCGATGACGGGCACCGCCGCGCCGATCAGCGCGCCGGTGACCTTGTCGTTGCGACCGGCGATTTTCTTGCCGGCGATGGCGCCGAGAATCTTGGCAATCATGGGATGTCCTTCCTGAAATCCTTGTTGCCGCATCAATGAGCGGGACGGCGCATCTGTTCCGTTGGCGCAAAATCCCATCGGGCGATGGTGGATTCTGCCAATCCGTTCATCTTCCGGGCCTCTCCACCGTAAAAAATGGCGGAAATCCGGGATTGGCACACCCTTCGCATTACCCTTTGCACGGTTGCCGGCCACGGCCATCGACCGGTGAAAAGGAGAAAGACAATGTTTGGTTCGAATGTTCATCGCCAGCTGTTCGCCGCCATTGCGGCGGTGCTGATCAGCACGGTCGCCGTCGGCGCCGCGGTCGGCCCGGCGGCGGTCGCGAGCCCCGTCGCCTCGTTTGCTTGAGGGATCAGATGACCGACCTCACCCCCATCACGGCGGAAGTTCCGGCCCGCGCGGTGCGGATCGAGCGTCCGGAAGAGCGTGACGAGCAACGCGCGAGCATCACCTTCGCGCCGCTCGCCAACATTCTCTCGGGGCCGATCTTCACCCGGGCCCGCGACATCATCGCGGCGAACGTCAACGACATGCTCGACCGGTCGGAAGACCCGGCGCGCATGATCCGGATGATCATCGTCGAGATGGAAGAGACTCTGGTCGAGGTGCGCGCCACCGCCGCCCGCTCGATCGCCGACATCAAGGAGATGCGGCGCGCGGCGGCCCGGCTGGACGCGATCCAGGCCAACTGGGCCGACAAGGCCGCGCTGGCCCTCGAAAAGGGCCGCGAGGACCTCGCCCGCGCCGCACTGTGCGAAAAGCAGAAGGCGGCCGACATGGCCGACGGACTGCTGGCCGAGATCGGGCAGATCGAGGTCGTGCTGCGGGGCTACGAGGCGGACATCGCCCAATTACAGGCCAAGCTGGCCGAGGCGCGGGCGCGCCAGGCGGCGATCGCCACCCGGCTGGAATGCGCGATGACCCGTGCCCGCACCAACGAGGTGCTGCACGGGAGCCGCACCGAGGACGCCTTCTCGCGCTTCGAACTGCTCGAGCGCCGGGCCGACCTGGCGGAAGGCTATGCCGAGGCGCTGGGGCTCTCGGGGCCGAAAAGCCTCGAGGAAGAAATTGCCGAGCTCAAGGCGGCCGAGAAGGTCGACGCCGAGCTGGATGAACTGAAGGCCGCCCTTGCGGCGCGCCAGTAGTGGAAGGAAATAGGGGAATGTCCGACCGTTATTCGATGGACCGCCACGACAAGAAAATCGGCGGCGTGTGCGCCACGATGGGCGATATCTTCAACATCGACCCGACGATCCTGCGGATCGGCTTCGTCGCGGTGGCCATCCTGTTCTCGTGGAAGCTCGCGCTGCTCGCCTACTTCGGGGCCGCCATCTACTTCGGCGCGCAGAAGAAGAAGGCGCGCGACGCCGGCAACCGCCCGAGCGAGTTCGAGCGGATGGCCAATCTCGGCAAGCGCCGCGCCTCGGTCCACGACCTGCGCACCACGCTCGACGACACCGATCGCCGGCTGATGGCCATCGACCACCATCTCGCCACCCAGAAGAACCATGAACTGGCGCGTGAAATCGACGCCCTGCGGGAGGACAAGTGATGACTGACCCCGTCGCCATCGGCCTGGTGGCCGCCACCGCCCTCATCGGCCTCGTCATCGTCGGCGCCATGGCACTGAAGGGCTGGCAGGAATGGCTCGCGCTGCGCAAGCTCGAACTGGCCAGCTACCGCGAGGACCTGCCGATGCCCGCCACGGGCAACCGGATCGAGCTGGCCGACCTCAAGGAACGCGTCCGCAAGCTCGAGGCGATCGCCGCCGGCATCGACCTTTAAGACCGACCCTCTCCCCGAGCGGCGCCCCTCCCGACGCGCCACTCACCCGCGAAGCGGCCCGGCTCCTCCCAGCCGGGCCGCTTTTGCGTATCGACGAACGGACGGACGAAGGCGACGAGCGGCCTTGATGCTGGCGATATGATGTAACATACACGCGCAAACTTCCACCCGAGGACCCGTTGATGATTCCCCTGATTCTCGTGGCGGCCCAGGCCGCGCAGCCCGCGACCACCCAGCCGGCCGCGCCGGCCCCCGCCGAAGACCCCGCCGACCGCCACGCCCGCGACCGCCACGACGGCGACGAGGCGATCGTCATCACCGGCGTGCGCCGCAGCGCCGACGACATCCTGGGCGGCGTCAGCGTCGTCAGCGGCGCGGAGCTCGCCCGCGACAAGCGCACCAGCCTCGGCGAAACGCTCGCCAGCCAGCCCGGCGTGTCGGCCACCAGCTTCGGCCCCGCCGCCTCGCGCCCGATCCTGCGCGGCCTCTCGGGCGACCGCATCCGCCTGCTCCAGGACGGCATCGGCAGCTTCGACGTCTCCGCCTCCAGCGCCGACCACGAAGTGGCGATCAACCCGCTGACCGCCGAGCGGATCGAGGTGCTGCGCGGGCCGGCCGCCCTGCTGTTCGGCTCCTCGGCGATCGGCGGCGTGGTCAACGTCATCGACACGCGAATCCCGCGCCGCATCCCCGACACGGCCGTCCACGCCGACATCGTCGGCACCTACGGCAGCGCCGCCAACGAACGCGCGATCACCGGCGCGGTCGAGGTCGCGCTCGGGCCCAAGCTCGCCTTCCATGGCGACGCCATCTATTCGAAGTCCGACGACCTCCGGACCGGCGGCTATCTGCTTAGCGACCCGCTGCGCCGCCAGGCGCGCGACAGCGCCGACCCCGAGATCCAGGCGCTGGCCGACCTCAAGGGCAAGCTGCCCAACACCGACAGCGAGGTGAAGGAACTGGCCGGCGGCATCGGCTTCGTCGACGGCGGCGCCTCGCTCGGCTTCTCCATCGCCCGCCGCGAAAGCTATTACGGCGTGCCGATCCGCTTCTCGCTCGACCCCGCGATCGAGGCGGAGGCGCCGCACATCGACGCGCGCCAGACCCGCTACGATTTGCGCGCCACCGTCCCGCTCGGCGGTTTCTTCAAGGAAGCGCGCCTGCGCGGCGGCTATGCCCAATATGTCCACGACGAGGTCGAGGACACCGGCGAGGTCGCCTCCACCTTCCGCGCCAACGGCGGCGAGGTCCGCCTCGACGTCGAACAGGCCGACCGCAACGGCTGGGGCGGCACCAGCGGCCTCCAGTACGTCAACCGCGACGTCTCGATCCGCGGCGAGGAGAAGTTCCTGCCCGACAGCCGCCAGCGCCAACTCGGCCTGTTCACGCTGCAGATGGTCGAAGCCGGCCCCTGGCGCTTCGAGGCCGGCGGCCGCGTCGAGTTCAGCCGCCTCGCCGCCGACGCGGACGACGACCTCGGCACTCCCGCTTACCGCCGCCGCTTCATCACCTGGTCGGGCTCGCTCGGCACCAGTTACGAGCTGGTTCCCGGCTGGCGCGCGGGGCTCAGCGTCTCGCGCAGCGCGCGCGCGCCCTCGATCGACGAACTGTTCGCCAACGGCCCCCATGCCGGCACCCAGGCGTTCGAGATCGGCGATCCCGACCTGTCGGTTGAAACCAGCCTCGGGTTCGAGGCGAGCCTCAAGAAGGTCACCGGCCCGGTGACGCTCGGCCTCAACCTCTACCACAACCGCTTTTCCAACTTCATCTTCCAGCGCGCGACGGGCGAGATCGAGGACGATTTGCCGGTCTATCTCTACGACCAGGGCAAGGCCCGCTTCACCGGCATCGAAGTCGAGGCCAAGGCCGACCTCGGCACCTTCGGCGGCATCGAGTGGGGCGCCGAGTTCCTCGCCGACGCGGTACGCGGCACCATCAAGGGCTTCGGCCCGGCGCCGCAAATCCCGCCGCTGCGGCTGCAGGGCGGGCTCAGCGCGCGCAAGGGCAATCTCGACGGCCGGCTGGAGGTCGAGCATGCCTTCGCGCAGAACCGCACCGCGCCGCTCGAGACCGACACCAAGGGCTACACGCTCGTCAACGCGGCGATCGAATGGCACCCGCTCAACGACCGGCCCGAGGTCACGCTCGGCCTCGCCGCCAACAATATCTTCGACGTGGTGGCGCGCCGGCATTCCAGCCTGCTCAAGGATTATGCCCCGCTCGCCGGGCGCGATATCCGGCTGACCGCCTCGCTCGCCTTCTGATGGGATGCACGCCCTCGCTTGACGGCGGGGGCGGGCACCCTATCCCATGAGCGTCATGGGAGCGGGACATCATCACGGCCACGCGCACGGCCATGGCCATGCGCACGGCCACGGCCATCACCACGGCCCGGCCGACGGCGACTACAGCCGCGCCTTCGTCATCGGCATCGTCCTCAACCTCGTCTTCGTGGTGGTCGAGGCGGCCTATGGCTTCGCCGCCAATTCGATGGCGCTGCTGGCCGACGCCGGCCACAATCTCGGCGACGTGCTCGGCCTAGTGGTCGCCTTCATCGGCGCCAAGCTGGTCAAGAAGCGGCCGAGCGCGCGCTTTACCTACGGCCTCAAGAAAAGCTCGATCCTGGCCGCGCTCATCAACGCGCTGCTGCTGCTGGTCGCGGTCGGCGGCATCGGCGCGGAGGCGATCCGCCGCCTGATCGATCCGGAGCCCGCCAATGGCAGCACGGTGATGATCGTCGCGGGCATCGGTATCCTCGTGAACGGGCTGACTGCCCTGCTGTTCGCCCGCGGGCGCAAGGGCGACCTCAACATCCGCGGCGCCTATCTCCACATGCTGGCCGACGCGGCGGTCTCCGCCGGGGTGGTGGTCGCGGGCTTTCTCATCCTGCAGACGGGCGCCCAGTGGATCGACCCGGTGACCAGCCTCGTCGTCGCGGCGGTGATCCTCACCGGCACGTGGGGGCTGCTCGCTGAAGCGACCTCGATGACGCTCGCCGGCACCCCGCGCGGCATCAACCCGCAGGCGGTCGAGACCGCGCTGGCGCGGCTGCCCGGCGTCGCCGGCACGCATCACCTGCACATCTGGTCGCTCTCGACGACCGAGACGGCGATGACGGTGCATTTGCTGGTGGAAGAAGGCGTCGACCGCGACCGCATCCTGCGCCAGGCCAATGCCTTCGTGCACGACCTGTTCGGGATCGATCATTCGACCATCCAGGTCGAGCGGGCGCACGGCGAGGAAGCCGGCTGCGATCATTGCTGAGCGCGAAAAACGAATAAGGCCCCGCTACCGAAGTAGCGGGGCCTCCATGGTTCGCTTCCGAAGAATTGAACCACGCTATCATAACGGCGCAGGCGCGCGATGGTTCCGCGGCGCCGAAAATTTTCTGGGAATTTTTTTGGGCGCGGTCGCAGGCGCCGCTTTTCAGAAGCGCGCCGGACACGAATAAGCCCCGGAAACCGAAGTCCCCGGGGCTCCATGGTTCGCTTCCGAAGAATTGAACCACGGAAACAAAACGGTCGTGCTTGCCTCAGGTTCCACGCGGCGTGAATAAAATTTGGCAGCACGGGTCGCGACAGACGGCGGGCACAAAAAAAACCCCGCCGGCTCGACACCGCGGGGCCCAGAAATGGGTAAGGCCCCGGTACCGAAGTACCGGGGCCTCCATGAGGTCCGCCCGAAGGCTTCTCCCATCACGGTAGTGGTCCGAGGACCGCTTCCGCCTGATTGTTAGACCACGTTCCGCGACGATTCGCGAGTCAAAAAACAAGCAGCATTGCCGATTGTCGGGGGCGAAACGGTGGGCAAGCCTGTGGATAAGTCGGCGACTCGGGGATTTGGCATGAGGGAGGGGGCGGCGGGCCCTTTGCGGTGCTCCGGAGCCTTGAAAATGACGCGTCCCCCGGACGCGCCTTTTTCAAGGCTGGTGCCGGCTGAGGGATTTGAACCCCCGACCTTCGGTTTACAAAACCGCTGCACTACCACTGTG
>CAZKCD010000025.1:0-18872 GCA_964551235.1 uncultured Sphingomonas sp. | reverse complement strand
GACTTCGCCGCCCGTCGCATCGCCGCCGTCGCCAATCGAACCTGCTCCACCAGTCGCGGTGACGTCGATAGAGGTAGACCCGTTGACGATGATCGTGCCGCCCCCATCGGAGAGGATTTGTGCGGCAGTGATCTGATACTCATTTGATTCCGGCGTGGTGCGCGCCACGCCATTGCCGCCAATCGCGCCCGCGCCGCCGACGGCCGACGCGATCATCTGCAATGATCCGTTGATAGTGATGCTCTGCGCCGAATTGATCGTGAGCGTGGTATAGCCGCCAAGCCCGTTACCGCCCGTGCCGCCGACGCCACCGCTGCCGCCCATGCCGCGAGCCTGCAGATTCACGCCTCCGTTCACCGTCAGGTTGCCGCCGCCTGCGAACAGGTTGACCGTCCCACCGGTTCCGTCGCCAGCGAAGCCGCTCGCGCCAGTAATTCCGCCGCCATCGCCCATCGCCGACAACAAGAGGCCCGTCGCCAAGCTGACGTTGCTGGTGCCGCCCAGCGCGTTCAGATTCACCGTCCCGGCGACCGCGTCCCCGGCATTGCCGGTGCCGGCATTGCCGCCCGCGGCCCCGGCCGACACCGCCAGGAAATCGCTGTTGATCGTGGCGTTGCTCAGAACGAGGTTTGCCGTTCCGCCAATGGCATTGCCGCCGCCGGCCGCGCCCGAGCCGCCCAGGGCGTCGGCGGTGGTGTAGATGCTGCCGCCCGTAATGGTCGACCCGTTGATGAAGGTCTGCGCGGTCCCGCCCATCGCGTTCCCGCCGGCGCCGGTGCCCGGCAACGTGGCCGACCCGCTTGGCCCGCCGAATCCGTTGGCGCCGACCCGCAGGATCGCCCCGCCGATCAGGTTTACGGTCGAGCCCTGGATGTCGGCCGTCGCGACCTGCCCGCCGGTCGTGCTGCCGTGGTTGCCCGAGCCGGCGGCCGTGCCGCCCGTGTTCTGCGCAACGATGATCGTGTTGCCGGTAAGATTCAGCGTCGCATTGTTAACGAACAGGCGCGCGGTTCCGCCGCTCCCGTTGCCGCCCGTTCCGGTGCCCGATGCCTCGCCGCCCGAGCCGCCGGTAACGCCGCCCGGGATCCAGGTGGTCAGCGTCCCGCCGTTGCGGACATCGATGATGCGGTTGCCACCGCTGCCGTTACCGCCGCTGGCGTTCAGTCCCAGGTCCGCCGTGCTTCCGCCCTGCGCATAGCTCGACAATTGCATCCGGCCCGTGGTCATCGTCGCATTGTCGACCAGCACGTTGATATTGCCGCCGATCGCGTCGCCGCCCGTCGTCCCGTTGGCCGCGGCCAGGCCGCCATAGCCGCGCACGCGCACGAGGATTTCATCGGCCGACGTCGACGCCGCCGTTGCCAGCGCGACATTGCCGCCCGCGGTCGCGCGGAGGTTGAGCGTGCCGCCGGTGCCGGTGCCGCCGCGCGCATCGCCGGCGCCGAAGGTGTCGCCACCGAAGCCGTCGGCCGACAGCATCTCGCGATCCTGCAAGTTGCCGGTGGCGATTTGCTGGGTCACCGAAACCGACGCGCCGGTCCCGTTCGCGATAAGCTCGGCCGTGCCGCCAAAGCCATCACCGGCATCGGTCGTCACATTGCCATGCCCGCCTCGCCCGTCCGCGCGGAGATTGAGTTCGAACAGCTGGACGGTGCTCCCGGCCTCGGCGAGAATGCTCGACACGCCGCCGCGCCCGACCGCACCAAGCCGCGCGATCCCGTCGCTGTTGACGATCGTCCGGCCAAGCACGTCGATATCGCCGCCGCCGGTCGCCCAGACCTTGGCAACGCCGCCCGACCCCGCACCGCCGGCGGTCGAGCCAACGCCGCCGAAGCCGCGCGCGTCGACCGTGGCTGCGCCATTGATGGTCAGTTGCCCGGTGCCGCTCGCGGTGATCAAGGCTCCGGCCAGAGCCGCCCCGACATCGCCTCCGCCAAGTCCGGCCCCGCCGACGGCCCCGTCGCCGCCGGACCCCGTCGCCGCGACCGTCGCGGCGCCATTGATGGTGATCGTGCCGTTTTGCGCATTGAGATAGGAGTCGCCGCCAAACGCATCGCCGCCCGCCCCGGAAGGGGTGTCGCCGCCATTGCCGTTCGCCGACAGGGTGAGCGACCCGAGCGTGATCGCACCGGCCAGCGCCACCACACGTGCGTCACCGCCAAAGCCGTCGCCGCCAATCCCACCGGTCGGTTGGAAGCTCTGGCCGCCAAGGCCGCTCGCGCTGACCTGCGCGGCTCCGATCACCGTAATGCTGGTGGTGGGATCGCTGCCGTACGTCCGGATAGCCGCATAATCGAGGCCGCTGCCGCCGAACCCGTCGCCGCCGCCCAAGCCGCTTGCGTCCAATCCGCCGACGCCATCGGCATTGATCCACAAATTGCCGTTGACGGTAACGATGCCACCCGTGTTTGCCCACAATTCGGCCGTTCCGCCAAAGCCATCGCCGCTCGGCCCGAACGCCGTCGTGCTGCCATAGCCACGCGCTTCGATATCGAGATCGCCGACATTGAGCGTGCTTCCAGCGCCCTGGGCCGCCGCGTCGGCTATTCCGCCAAAGCCCATCCCGGCCGCGCCGCCGCCGAAGCCTTCGCTCGGCATGCCGCCTTCGCCGTTCGCACGGAGGTTGACGGGGCCGGCGACGGTAACGTCGCCGCCACTGTTGCCGCGCATTCGCACGGTCCCGCCATAGCCGTTACCGCTATCGGCGACGCTTTCGGAATCGTAGCCACCAAAGCCCGTCGCATCCGCATAGACCGACGAATCAATGCCCAGCGAACCGCCGCTGATCGCGCGAATCAGGATGTCGCCGCCGGTGCCATCTCCGCCAATCGATCCCGATCCGCCCGCGCGCCCGCCGCGCCCGGTCGCTTGTGCAAAAACCGATCCCTCGATCGCCAGGGATCCGGTGACGGCCCGGACGTCAACGAACCCGCCGGTGGCCTCGCCACCATTGCCCGCGTTGCCGTTGCCGCCTTGCGCCGACGCCAGGATCGTAACGGCTGACGTAACGGTCAGCGAACTGCCCCCGCTCAGGATCGACGTGCCGCCGGTCGCATCGCCGCCACTCGTACCACCTTGGCCGCCGAAGGCGCTGCTATCGATATAGGCGAAACCGCCGACGGTGATGGTCGAGCCAAACGCGTCAAGCCAGCCGCTGCCACCGAGCGCCTCGCCGCCTTGCCCGCCTTCGGACAGGCCACCGCTGCCCTGTGCGAACAGGAAGAAATTGTCGTTGATGTTGATGGTCCCGCCCGACCCGCCATTGTCGGACGTGCCGCCGGTGCCGGTGCCGCCGCTCCCGCCGCCAAACGCCGACCCGCCGTTGCCCGACACGTCGATCTGCGTTTCCCCGTTGATCGTCAGGCTGCCGGTGGTCGTGCCGGCCGCCGCGCCCATCGTCGAGCGCCCGCCGGTGCCGGATCCGCCGTTTCCGGTGGTGCCGTTGCCGCCTTGGCCGCGCGATTCCATGTCCAGCGTTCCGCCGAACAGCAACGTCGATCCGTCGCCGAACGATGCTACCGCGCCATAGGTGCCGAGCGACAGATTGCCGCCGCCCGTTCCGTTACCGCCCGTTCCATCCGCGTCCCCGCCCGATCCGTTCGCGCGGATGGTCGTGTTGCCCGTCACCGTCAGGCTGTTGGTGCCCGCGGCGGTGTAGACATCCACGCGCCCGCCGCTCGCGTCCCCGCCCGTCCCGTTGCAGCTGACGCAGACCTCGACGAAGGCCGTGCCGCCCAAGGCGCCAGCGTCGGCGATCAGGTCGCCGCCGATGGTCAGCGCGGCATTGTTGCCGAACGCGCGGACGTAGGTCTGCCCGCCCTGCGCGCTGCCCCCGACGCCGCCTTCGCCCTGCGCTGCGCCGCCATAGCCGCTGGCCGATGCCGACGCCGATCCGAGCAGGTTGACCGTGCCGCCGCCCTCGGCCTGGATCCAAGCCTGCCCTCCCGTTCCGGACCCGGCGGTGGCTCCGGCCACGCTGGTATCCCCGCCGACACCATCGGCGTTGACCACGGTATCGCCATTGACCGTGACGATCCCGCCTGCGGACGCATAAAGCGCCGCGAAGCCGCCGGTGGCGTTTCCGCCAGGGGTCGACGCGGTCCCGGTCGCGATCATGTCGAGATTGCCCGCGACGTTCAGCGTCGCTTCGACGCCGGCGGCATTCACGAAGACATTGCCGGGCGCGATCAGCGACAGGTTGCCGGCGAAATTGCTGGACTGGCCGGCGATGGAGAAGACGCTGATGTTTCCGCTCGACCGGGCGTTGACGGCGGACGTCGCGCTGATCCCGTTGGCGCTGATGGTCGACGTCCCCGTCCCGCCGCCGGCCGAACGCGCGGCCTGGGCCTCGCCGCCGACGATGTCATGACCGGCGCTCAGGACGATCGCATTGCCTTCGACGTTCGCGGCGCCGGCGATGTCGAAGCCCAGCGATGCGCCGGAACTGATGGCCAGGGTCATCGCCTGGTTCTTCGGCACCGCCACCATATAGATGCGGTTGTGATCGCCGGTTCCGGTGCTTGCCTCGCCGGTGATGGTGCCGCCGCCGGTCATCGCGACCGCCTGACTGGTGCCCGACGTCACTTCGATGTCGAACAGGCCGTCGGGCGCGAAGCGGATGGTGGCCGCGTCGGCCGCGACCATCGCGGCCTGACCATTCACCGCAATATTGCCCGCCCGGACGATCCGCGGCGCGACGAACGCGACATAGCTGTCGGTGGCGAGCGCGTTGATCTGGTGGCCGGGGTTGGCGGTGATGGTCGCGCCGGCCTGCGTCGCCTGGCCGAAGATCACCTCGTTGCGCGGCCCGGTGATGAACTGCCCGGTCGACCCGTTGAACTGGATCGGCGAGGCCGACAGCACCAGCGACCCGACGTTGATCACGCCGCCGCCGCCAAGCACGAATCCGCCGGGCGCGTAGAAATAGATGCTGCCGCCGACCGGCCCGTTGGCCGATCCGACGAAGCTGTTGATCGTCCCGTCGAGTCCGATCGCGCGCGTTTGATCGGTGGCGATAATGCGGTTGAGCACCGCATAGCCGTTGCCGCCCATGATGAAGGTGGCGGTGGTGCCGCCGGGCTGGAAGGTGATCGGCGCGCTCGACGTCGCCGTATCGTCCGGCACCCAGTTGATCACGGTCTGCGGGTTGTTGACCGTGATCGTCGTCGTGCCCGACCCGTTGGTGATCGTCGCGGATCCGGCGACCAGCGGGTTGCCGGTCCCCAGGAAGCTTTGCGCGGCGGCCGGGGTGGAGGCGCTCGCGACCAGCGCGATGGCGATCGCGGCGGCGGAGGCGGAGCAGCGCGACGGGCGGAGGATGGAACGGGTACGCATGATCACCTCCAGGGCAACAGGCGGGTGGTGAGGGTGACGAGGAAGCGGGGATCGCCGCGTCGATCGAGCGGCCCCGCTTTCTCGAGCGGGACGGCGAGGGCGGCTTCGAGCGCCAGCCGGTCGCCGATCTGGCCGCGGATTCCGCCGCCGGCGGACTTGAGATGGTCCGGGTCGCCCGGAACGTTCTTGTTCCACACCCAGGCGGCGTCACCGAACACATAGGGCTGGATCGCCAGGCGCGCCTTCTGCGCCAGCTGCCAGCGCGGTCCGCGCAGTTCCAGCGTCAGGCCGGCGCCGCTGTCGCCGCTGATCGTCGCCGGGTCGTAGCCGCGACCGACCGTGTAGTTGCCGGCGGTGAATTCCTCGAACGCGAACAGGGGGTCGAAGCCGATCTGGGCGCGCGGGCTGAGCGCCACCGCCAATGATTCTCCAATGGCATACTCGATCGTTCCGTTGGCGCGGATCAGTGTGCCGGTCGCCTTTCCGTCGGCACGGCTCGGCGGCGTTTCGCCGACCTCGCAGCAGGAATCGCTCGCCCCGAAAATGCCGAGACCCTGACGCAGTTCGACCGTCGCGCCGACGCGCCACTTGGGTCGCCGCGACCGCAGGTCGACCGCGTCGTAATCGGCGCGCAGCCACGCAACGCGCAGATGGTCGCGGGTCAGCGGTCCGAAAAAGTCGACCTTCTGGTCGATCCAGTCGAAGCCCCCGCCGATCGACAGGTTGCTCGCCTGCGAACGCTTCAGCGGATAGGCAAGACCAAGCGACGCAAACAGGGTGCGCGCGGTCAGGTCCGGATCGCCCGGATTGCTGGCGATCGACGGCTTGGTCCAGGCGTAGGTAAAATTGCCGCTGACGGTCAGTCCCTCGCTTCCCGGCCGGAAACTGTGGCCGAGTTGCAGGATCTGCTGCTCCTTGAAATCGACCGTCGAATAGAAGCTGGCGTAGGTGGCGTCGCCAAGGCCGGTGAGGCCGAACGCCTGCGCGCGCAGTTGCGCGCCCCAGCGCCCGGTTTCCTGCGCGGCCAGATTCTGCACCATCAGGTCGACGGAAAAGGGCTGACGGATGACGGTCACTTCGCCGATCAGGTCGCCCGGCGCGGTCCCCGCGGGCTTCAGCGTCAGCTGCACGTTGTAGCCCGGCAGGTCGCGCGCGAGCAGCAGGTAGCGCTCGGCGCGGTTGCGATCGAAAATCTCGTCTTCGGTCAGGCGATTGAGATATTGGGTGAGCTTCGCTTCGGCGCCCTTGGTCTGGCCGCGGGCGCGGACCGTCGTGATGCGCGCGTACAGCACCTCCAGCTTGACGTTCCCGTCCTCGATCCGCTGGGTCGGCACCTGCACCGCGGCAAGATAGCCCTTGTCGCGCAGATAGGTGGCGGCGCGATCGCGGATTTCACAGATGACCGAGACGGGCTGGTTGGTCCCGGCATATTCCGCCCACGTCCGGCGCATCTCCTCGGGCGTCGCGCCCTTCAAATTGTTGAAATCGACGGTGCGCAGGTCGAGCCGGATGTTGGCATATTGCGGATCCGCGAGCGGGCAGGGCGAGCGTTCGACGTCGCCGATCACGTTGAGGCTGGACTTGGGTGGGGCGGTCGGCTGGTTGCGGGTCAATTCGTCGCGGGTCGGGGCAATCGATTGCGCGGCCGCACCGCTGCTCCAGGGTCCCGTCCCCAGCGCCAATACACCCAGCGCAAGGTATCCGCGTCCGCCGCCCATATGTCCCCCTTTTACGCCCCGGATCATCCGGGTCGCGGGACGACTCGGCTAATCTTTCGTTAAGAGCGTGGGACGGTTACTAACCTGAGTCAACTTTCCGGGGCGAAGACGAGTCCCCGTTCGGGTCGTCAGCGGGCCGCGAAGCCGGCAAGGCACTCGGCCACCCAGCGCGCCGCCGTCAGGGCGCTGAGGTCGGTCGCATCAAGCGGCGGGTCCCATTCGGTCAGGTCGATCAGCCGCACGCGCGGGTCGGCCGCCAGCATCCGCGTCGCCGCGAAAAAGTCGCGCACCGTCATCCCGCCCGGCCGTGCCCCCGGCGCCCCGGGGAACTGGCTGCGGTCGATGACGTCGATATCGCAATCGACGACGATCGCCGCGCAATGCTTGAGGTGGTCGAGCGCGCTCGATACCGCGCTGGCGATCCCCTCGCGATGCACCTGGCCGATCGAGACGACGAGGTGCCCGCCCGCCCGCGCGTCGCGGTCCATGGCGACGCTGTTGGCGAAGGCGGCCAGCCCGATCTGCGCGATATTGCGCCCCGGAAGGCCGTCCTCGCGCAGCGCCCGCACCGGATTGCCATTGCCCAGCCCCGAGGCCGTGTCGCGCATATCGTAATGGGCATCGAGCGTGATGAGGCCGACCGTCGCCAGTGGCAGTTCGAGGGCGTGGACACCCGGGCGGGTCACGGCGTTGTTGCCGCCGACCAGCAGGGTAAGGTCATGCCGCGCGACGCTTGCCGCCGCGGCCGCGCGGATCGGGCCGGTTGCGTCTTCGATGGTCAGTCCGTCGATCGCGACATCGCCATGGTCGGCGATGCGTGAATCCAGTTCCCGCCCCGTTTCGATGTCGAAGCGGCCGATCCGCTTCAGGGTCGCGCGCAGCAGCGCCGGCGCCAGGTCGCAGCGCCCCGGCGTCACCGACCCGGCGGCGAGCGGCGCGCCGACCAGCCCGACGGGCGCTTCGGCGTCGGCGGAAACCAGCAGGTCGGCGAGATTGGGCCAGCTCATCCTTGACGATTAGCATGCGCGCCGCGATTGGCGAGAGGCATGTGGGATCGCCTTCTTACCGACTGCCATGTCGCGACGATGGTCGCGGCCCCGGGCAATCCGCTCGGGATCGTCCGCAACGCGGCGATCGGAATCGACGGCGGCCGGATCGTTCGGGTCGGCAAGCGCACCGAGCTGGCGGGTTTCCAGGCGCGCGAGGTGACGGCGCTGGGCGGCGCATGGGTCACGCCGGGTCTCGTCGACTGCCATACGCACCTCGTGTTCGCCGGCACCCGCGCCAATGAACATGCCATGCGCCGGGCCGGCGCCACCTACGAACAGATTGCCGGGGCGGGCGGCGGGATCGTCTCGACCGTCGCCGCGGTGCGCGCCGCCAGGCCCGACGCACTGGTCGCCCCGTCGCGCCACCGCCTTCATGCGCTGATGGCGGGCGGCGTCACGACGATCGAGGTGAAGTCGGGTTACGGCCTCGACACGGCGAGCGAGCTCAAAATGCTGGCGGCCGCCAAGGCCCTGACCGACGAGCCCGTCCGGATCGTGCCCACGCTGCTCGCGGCCCATGCCCTTCCCGCCGACGCCAAGGAGGGTGCGGGGCGCGAAGCGTTCCTCAAGATGGTCTGCGAGGAGATGATTCCCGCCGCCGCCAAGGCGGGCCTCGCCACCAGCGTGGACGCCTTCTGCGAGACCATCGCCTTCACGCGCGAGGAAGTGGAGCGCGTCTTCACCGCCGCGCGCGCCAACGGCCTGCCGGTCCGCCTTCATGCCGAGCAGCTCTCGAACCAGAAAGGCGCGTCGCTGGCGGCGACCCACAAGGCCCTGAGCGCTGACCATCTCGAGCATCTCGACCCCGCCGGGGCGAAGGCAATGGCGGCCGCCGGGACCGTCGCGGTGCTGCTTCCCGGCGCCTTCTACGCGCTGCAGGAAACGAAAAAGCCGCCGGTCGACCTTCTCCGCAAGGAGGGCGTGCCGATCGCCGTCGCGACGGATTGCAATCCCGGCACCTCGCCGTTGCTCAACCCGCAGCTCGCCATGAACATGGCCTGCACTCTGTTCGGCCTGACACCCGAGGAAGCGCTGCAGGGCATGACGGTCAACGCCGCCCGCGCCCTCGGCCTCGCCCACGAGGTCGGCACGCTGGCGCCCGGCAAGGCCGCCGATCTGGCGGTCTGGGGGATCGAGGAGTTGGCCGAGCTTGGCTACTGGATCGCCCTGATGCCCGACCGCCGCCTATTCGCCGGCCGGGACGCCTGATTTCCCGAGAGGTATCGAATGGACAACCCCCGTCTCGACAACAGCCGCCACATCAAGGCGCGCACCGGCCCCGACAAGGTTGCCAAGCATTGGACCACCGAGGCCGCGGTGCGGATGCTGATGAACAACCTCGACGACGAGGTCGCCGAAGCACCGCAGAGCCTCGTCGTCTATGGCGGCATCGGCCGGGCGGCGCGCAACTGGGATTGCTACGACACGATCGTAAAGACCCTCGAGCGGCTCGAGGAAGACCAGACCCTGCTCGTCCAGTCGGGCAAGCCCGTCGGCGTGTTCCGGACCCACAAGGACGCGCCGCGCGTGCTGATCGCCAACTCCAACCTCGTCCCGAAATGGGCGACGTGGGAGAAGTTCAACGAGCTCGATCGCAAGGGGCTCATGATGTACGGCCAGATGACGGCGGGCAGCTGGATCTACATCGGCAGCCAGGGCATCGTCCAAGGCACCTACGAGACCTTTGCCGAGATGGGCCGCCAGCATTTCGGCGGCGACCTCACCGGCAAGTGGGTGCTGACCGCGGGCCTCGGCGGCATGGGCGGCGCGCAGCCGCTGGCGGCGGTCATGGCCGGCGCGCACTGCATCGCGATTGAAGTTCAGGAATCATCGATCCAGAAAAGGCTCGAAACCCGCTACCTCGACCACCGCGCCGACAGCATCGACGAAGCGCTCGAAATCATCCGCGCCGCCAAGGAGCCGGTCAGCGTCGGCGTGCTCGGCAACGCCGCCGAGATCCTCCCCGACATGGTCGCGCGCGGCATCCGTCCCGATGCGGTGACCGACCAGACCAGCGCGCACGACCCCGCCAACGGTTACTGCCCCGCCGGCTGGAGCGTGGCGAAGTGGACCGAGATGCGCGAACGCGATCCGGCCGCCGTGGTCGAGGCCGCGCGCCACTCGATGGCCCGCCATGTCGAGGCGATGCTTGCCTTCCAGAAAATGGGCATCCCCACCTTCGACTATGGCAACAATATACGCCAAGAGGCCTATGACGATGGCGTCCTCAACGCCTTCGACTTCCCCGGCTTCGTGCCCGCCTACGTCCGCCCGCTCTTCTGCCGCGGCATCGGCCCGTTCCGCTGGGCGGCGCTGAGCGGCGATCCGGAGGATATCTACAAGACCGACGCCAAGGTGAAGGAACTGATCCCCGACGATCCGCACCTCCACCGCTGGCTCGATATGGCCAAAGAGCGCATCGCCTTTCAGGGCCTGCCCGCGCGCATCTGCTGGGTCGGGCTTGGCCAGCGCCACCGCCTCGGCCTCGCCTTCAACGAGATGGTCGCCAGCGGCGAGCTCAAGGCACCGATCGTCATCGGCCGCGATCACCTCGACAGCGGCAGCGTCGCCTCGCCCAACCGCGAGACCGAGAGCATGATGGACGGCAGCGACGCGGTCAGCGACTGGCCGCTCCTCAACGCCCTCCTCAACACTGCGTCGGGCGCGACCTGGGTGTCGCTCCACCACGGCGGCGGCGTCGGCATGGGCTATTCGCAGCATAGCGGCATGGTGATCGTCGCCGACGGCACCGAAGACGCCGCGCGCCGCCTGAAGCGCGTGCTGTGGAACGACCCCGGCACCGGCGTCATGCGCCATGCCGACGCGGGCTACGACATCGCCATCGACTGCGCGAAGGAACAGGGTCTCGACCTGCCGATGATCGGCTGACGGCCGGCTCTTGCCCGCGCCGCCGTCTCTGGCAGGATGGCGCATCCACGCGCCTGCGAAAGCCTTGAGCCATGACCGATCCCGCCCCGATCATCCGCCCCACGCACCTTGTCCCGGAACGCGGGCACGACTGGTTGCATCACCGCGCCGCGCACGCTCCGGAACGACCGGAGGCGCGGCGCCCCAGCCTCAACGATCGGCTCGCCCTCGTCATTACGCGCGTGGTCGGGACGATGTGGTGCGCTTACGCCTTTGCCGCGCTGGCGCTGGTCAGCCTGCCGCAGGCGATCGCCGGCGGCCGCGCGACGCTGATCGCGTGGATTGCCCAGACGTTCCTGCAACTCGTCCTGCTGTCGATCATCATGGTCGGCCAGAAAATCGCCGCGCGGGCGTCGGACAAGCAGAGCTACCAGACCTTCAAGGATGCCGAGGCGATCCTGCTGATGACCGACCAGCTGCATACGCTGATCGCGCAGAACAATCGCATGACCGCCGAAATCCAGCAGCTGCTGGCCGAGCGCGGACTGACCCCGCGCGCGGACTAGAGTTGGTTTTCGACCCGCTCGTACTTGTTCTCGACCTGGCCGCCCAGCGTCTGGAAGGCGGTGATCCCGGCGACCGAGATGAGCGAGGCGATCAGCGCATATTCCACGGCGGTGGCGCCGCGGCGGTCGCGCAGGCATTTGAGCAGTCCGGTCATGGTGTCCCTCCACAAGTTGCCGCCGGGATAGGTACCGCGATGGCCGCGCGCTACGCGCCGGTCGCGCGCGTTCCGGGGTGGGACAGTTAACGGGTGACCGCTTGAGCGGACGATTCCATGCAGCGCCCGCGCGAAAAGGTCGCTAGGGGCCCACGCATGCGCAAGTGGTTCCAGTCGATCGCCCCCGACCGCGAGAAGTTGCTCGCGATTCGCTGGATGCGCCCGATCGCCCATCGCCTGACCGACCCGGCCATCTGGCATTTCAACCGCCACGCGGTCGCCCGCGGGGTTGCGCTCGGCCTTGCCGTCTCCTTCGTCCTGCCGATCGGCCAGATCATTCTTGCCGCCTTGTTCGCCAGCTTGGTGCGCGGCAACGTGCTGGTCGCCGCGGTCGCCACGCTGCCCAGCAACCCGCTCACCTTTCCCGCCATCTACTACGGCGCCTACAAGCTCGGCGCCTGGCTGCTCGGCAGCCGGCTTGCCGCGCCGGTCGCGACCGACCGCTCGATGAGCGACCTCATCGCCGGCGCGTCGGGGCCCGTCCTGCTCGGGCTCGTCATCTTCGCCATCGGCTCGGCCATCCTCGGCTATGCACTGGTGCAGGGCGCGTGGCGAATTTACCTCGTCCGCGAGTGGAACAAGCGCCCGCGCGACTAGCCGCGACTGGAAGCCGCGCCCACTTTCTGCCAGAGCGCGCGCCATGCTGATGCTCGACCCCACCGCCATCGACCGCGACACGTTGCGCACGCTCTGGGCGGGCGCCCCTTGCCGACTCGACGAGGACGCCATGGCCCGCGTGCGCGCGTCGGCCGCTTCGGTCGAGCGCATCGTGGCCAGTGGCGACACGGTCTACGGCGTCAACACCGGTTTCGGCCTGCTCGCCAACACCCGTATCCCCGAGGACCGGCTCGCCGAACTGCAGCGCAACCTGATCCTCAGCCACAGCTGCGGTCTTGGCGATCCGCTGCCGCGCCATGTCGTGCGGCTGATGATCGTCCTGAAGCTGCTCGGCCTCGGCCGCGGCTATTCGGGCGTGCGGCCGGTCGTCATCGACGCGCTGCAGGCGCTGCTCGACGCCGATGCCATGCCGGTCGTGCCGAGCCAGGGCAGCGTCGGCGCGTCGGGCGACCTTGCGCCGCTCGCCCATTTAATCGCCACCTTGCTCGGCGAGGGGCGCATCGACGTCGCGGGCACCGTGCTTCCCGCGCGCGAGGCGCTGGCGCGGATCGGGCTCGCCCCGCTCGACCTCGGCCCCAAGGAAGGGCTCGCCCTGATCAACGGCACGCAAGCCTCGACCGCCATCGCGCTCGACGCCCTGTTCCTGGCCGAGCGGGTGTTCTGGGCGGCGGTCCATGCCGGCGCGCTGTCGGTCGATGCCTTGAAGGGCTCGATCAAGCCGTTCGATCCGCGGCTGAGCGACGTGCGCGGCCAGCCCGGGCAGATCCGCGTCGCCGCGGCGATCCGCGGCCTGCTCACCGGCTCGGCGATCGTCGAGAGCCACCACCGCTGCGGGCGGGTGCAGGACCCGTACAGCTTCCGCTGCCAGCCGCAGGTGATGGGCGCCGCGCTCGACCTGCTCGACCATGCCGCCCGCACGCTCGTCATCGAGGCCGCCGCCGTCACCGACAACCCGGTGGTGTTCGAGGACGAGGATGCGGCCATCTCCGGCGGCAATTTCCATGCCCAGCCGGTGGCCTTTGCCGCCGACATCATCGCCATGGCGCTGTGCGAGGTCGGGTCCTTGAGCGAACGCCGCACCAGTGTGCTGGTCGATCCCAAGATGAGCGGGCTGCCCGCCTTCCTGACCGACGACGGCGGGGTCAATTCGGGGCTGATGATCCCGCAGGTGACCGCCGCCGCGCTGACCAGCGAGAACAAGACGCTCGCCTTCCCCGCGTCGGTCGATTCGATCCCGACCAGCGCCGGGCAGGAGGACCATGTGTCGATGGCGCCGATCGCCGCGCGCAAGGCGGCCGCCATCGCCAAGAACACCGCGGGCATCATCGCGGTCGAGCTGATCGCGGCGGCGCAGGGGGTGGACTATCACGCCCCGCTGGCGACGTCGGTTACCCTGCGAGCACTATATGGAAAGGTGCGCGCCCTCTCCCCGCACCTTGAGACCGATCGCTACTGGGCGGACGAGATGGCGGCGCTGCAGCAGGCGGTGCTCGCCGGGGAACTGGCGCCGCTCGGCTAGTCGGCGCGGGTCCAGCGCTGGGCCCGGCACAGCAGCCCGCCGACCGAGCAGCCGCGCACCTTGAGCGTCGCCGGGTCTTCGAGCGCGAGCGAGGCGTGGGCGCGGAAATTGAGGTCCGGGACGAACAGGCGTCCCTTCCATCGCCCGTCACCGGCGGGCGCGAAACCGGTCATCAGCTGCATGCCGACGAGGGAGGGGGTTCCGCCCTTGGCGGCGTCGGCCTTCGCCTTGTCGGAGGCGGCGACGACGGTTCCGCACCAGGAGGGGCCGCATGGCGCGATGGCGACGGTCACGCTGCCCGACGGGTTGGTCCAGCGGCCCTCGATCGAGGCCGCGTCGGCGGCAAGGAGAAGCATCGCCAGCATCCGGCGAGGTTACGCCGCCCGCGCGTCAATGGAAATCCCGGCTCTTGGGGATGCAGGTGACATTGCGGGGGTGGGTCATTTGCGGCGGTCGGCGCATCGCGCCGCCGCCGTCGCCGCGGCTGGTGACGCTGGGCATCGCGTCCTCCGATAGCTCGCGCAGCATCGCCGTGTCGTCCTCCAGCCGCGAGGCGATGATGTGGACCACCGCCTCGTCATGCTGGACGACGCCGTGCACCGCCATCAGCCGCGCCCCCATCACCACCCCGCGCTGTGCCGCGAAGCGGTCCGGCCAGACGACGAGGTTGGCGACCCCGGTCTCGTCCTCCAGCGTGATGAAGCACACGCCCTTGGCGCTGCCCGGCCGCTGGCGGATGAGGACCAGGCCGGCGAGGCTGACCCGCCGCCCGTAGCGCATCGCGCGCAATTCGCCCGCGGTGACGAACCGCCGCGCGGCATAATGGTCGCGCAGGAAGTGCATCGGGTGCGCCTTCAGGCTGAGCCGCGTCGTCTGGTAGTCGCTGACCACCTGTTCGGCGAGCGGCATGGTCGGCAGCCGGACCACCTCGGTCTCCCAGCCCTCGTCGGCGGCATCGGCGGCACGGAACAGGGGCAGGTCGGGCGCGCCCTTCAAGGCCCGCGCGTCCCACAGCGCGCCGCGCCGGTCGAGCTTGACCGAACGGAAGGCATCGGCCTCGGCCAGCCGCTGGATCGCCGCGACGCCGATGCCCGCGCGGCGGCGCACGTCCTCGACGCTGGCGTAGGGCACTGCGCTGCGCGCCGCGACGAGGCGGGTGGCATCGTCGAGCCGCAGCCCGTCGATCTGGCGCAGCCCCAAGCGAAGCGCCGGGCCGCTCGCCGTCGGTTCCAGCGTGCAGTCCCAGTGGCTGTGGTTGACGTCGACCGCGCGCACCGTGACGCCATGCTCCTTCGCGTCGCGCACGATCTGCGCCGGCGCGTAAAAGCCCATCGGCTGCGAATTGAGCAGCGCTGCCGCGAAGGCCGCGGGGTAGCGCCACTTGATCCAGCTCGACACGTAGACGAGGTGCGCGAAGCTGGCCGCGTGGCTTTCGGGGAAGCCATATTCGCCGAAGCCGCGGATCTGGTGGAAGCAGCGCTCGGCAAAGTCGCGGTCGTAGCCGCGTGTCACCATCCGTTCGACCATCTTGTCCTGCAACAGGTCGATCGTCCCGCGCGAGCGGAAGGTCGCCATCGCCTTCCTGAGCTGGTTGGCCTCGGCCGGCGTGAACTTGGCGGCATCGAGCGCGATCTTCATCGCCTGTTCCTGGAACACGGGCACGCCCAGCGTTCGCGCCAGGATCCGCTCAAGCTCGTCGGGCGGGCCATGCTCGGGCGCGGGGCAGGGATAGACGATCGGCGCCTTGCCCTGCCGGCGCTTCAGGTACGGGTGGACCATGTCGCCCTGGATCGGGCCGGGGCGGACGATCGCCACCTCGATGACGAGGTCGTAGAATTCGCGCGGGCGAAGGCGCGGCAGCATGTTCATCTGCGCCCGGCTTTCGACCTGGAAGACGCCCAGCGAATCGCCCGTGCACAGCATGTCGTAGACGCCCGGTTCCTCGCGCGGGACGGTGGCCAGTTCCCAGCGTTCGCCATGCGCCTGTTCAATGAGGTCGAACGCCTTGCGGCAGCAGGTCAGCATGCCGAGCGCGAGCACGTCGATCTTGAGGATGCCGAGATCCTCGATGTCGTCCTTGTCCCATTCGATGAAGGTGCGGTCGGGCATCGCGCCATTGCCGACCGGCACCGTCTCGGTCAGCGGCCGCTCGGTGAGGATGAAGCCGCCGACGTGCTGCGACAAATGGCGCGGCATGCCAATCAGCTGGCTGGCGAGCGCGATGGTGCGGCGAAGGTGCGGGTCGGACCAGTCGAGCCCCGCCTCGCCGACGCGTTCCTCGGCGATCTCGGCCTCCATGCTGCCCCAGTGGGTCGCCGCGATCGCGCCGCACACGTCCTCGGACAGGCCCATCACCTTGCCGACCTCGCGCACCGCGCTGCGCGGGCGGTAGTGGATGACGGTCGCGGCGATGCCGGCCCGCTCGCGCCCGTATTTGGCGTAGATGTGCTGGATCACTTCCTCGCGCCGCTCGTGCTCGAAATCGACATCGATGTCCGGCGGCTCCTTGCGCTCCTCGCTGATGAAGCGCTCGAACAGGAGGTCGCTCGCCGCCGGGTCGACCGCGGTGACGCCGAGCACGTAGCAGACCGCGCTGTTGGCCGCGCTCCCACGCCCCTGGCACAGGATCGGCGGGTCGAGGCTGCGCGCGAAGGCGACGATGTCGTGGACCGTCAGGAAGTAGCGCGCGAAGTCGAGCTTCTCGATCAGCGCAAGCTCGTGCCGGAGCTGGGCGGCGACCTTGTCGGGCACGCCGTCGGGGTAGCGCCGCGCCGCGCCCTCCCACGTCAGGTGCGTCAGATGCGCCTGCGGCGTGCGCCCCTCGGGCACCGTCTCGCGCGGATATTCGTAGCGCAGTTCGTCGAGGCTGAAGTTGAGCGCGTCGGCGAAGGCGCGGGTCGCGGCGATGGCGTGCGGCCAGCGCTCGAACAGCCGGATCATCTCCTCGGGCGATTTCAAATGCCGCTCGCCATTGGGGTTGAGGAGGTAGCCGGCGGTCGCCAGCGTCACTTTTTCGCGGATGCAGCTCATCACGTCCTGCAGCGGCCGGCGGTCGGGCGCGTGGTAATGGACGTCGTTGGTGGCGAGGATGGAAAGCCCGTGGGCGCGCGCCATGCGGTCGAGGCGCTCGATCCGCGCGAGATCGTCGCCGCGATAGAGGTAGGAGGCGGCGACGAGCCGCATCCCCGGAAGCGCGGCGGCGAGCGCGGGCAGGGCGCGCTCGAACGCGTCGAGGTCGTCGCCGGGCATGGCGATGAAGGCGATGCCCGCGCCATGGGTCGCGATCTCCGACAGCAGGAGGTCGCATTCGCCCTTGTCGCAGCGCATCTTGCCGAGGCTCAAGAGGCGCGAGAGGCGGCCATAGCCCTCGCGGTCGATGGGGTAGGCGAGCAGGTGCGGCGCATCGACCGGCACCAGCCGGCAGCCGATCAGCGGCTTGAGCCCCGCCGCCTTGGCCGCGCTGTGGAGGCGCACGACGCCGGCCAGCGTGTCGCGGTCGGCAATGCCGATGGCGTCCATGCCGTGGTCGAGCGCGGCCAGCACCAGCTCGATCGCATCCGACGCGCCGCGCAGGAAGGAGAAGGGGCTGGCGACGCCCAGCTCGACGAAGGGCGCGCGCGCGATCGGCCCCGCCGGGCCGCCCTCGAGCAGCAGTTTCTTGCGCGAAAAGCCGGTATATTCAGGCATCAGCCGAACAGCCCGTGCAGATACCAGCCCGGGTCGCCGCCGCGGCCGTCGCCGTGCAGGCCTTCGCGGTAGATCCAGTAGCGGCGGCCCTGCCGGTCCTCGACGCGATAATAGTCGCGCGCCCGCGCGGTCGAGCGCTCGCGCCACCATTCGGGGGCGATCCGCTCGGGCCCCTCGGCGCGCACGACGTCGTGCACCGCGCGGCGCCAGACGAAGCGGCGCGGCAGGCCGGCCGGGGTGGCGTAGATGACGTCGATCGCCTCGGCCCGGTCGAGCAGGCGCTGCGGGCGCGGGGCCTGGACCGGGCGCGGCTGGCTGGGCGCCTCGGGGTCGATCGCGCGGCGCCAGCCGCTGGCGCGTTCGGGCAGGTGGCTGGCGCGCGGCTGCGGCCGGCGCACGGCGTCGGGGCCGAGCTTGGTGCTCAGCCGGTCGACCAGCCGCGCCACCTCCAGCTCGGGCGGGGGGCCGCCGGCGAGCCCGTCCTGCGCGCTGCCCAGCGGCTCGCACCATGCCGCCTCCAGCGCGAAGCCGTCGAAGCCGAAGCCGGGGTCGAGGGTCGCGGCCTTGTCGGCCATCAGCCGCTTCAGATGCGCCGCCTCGCGCGTCGGCAGGGCGCAGGCGGCGACCGTCACCGCCACCTCGCCGTCGACGCGGTAGCCGGCCATCACCAGCCGCCGCACGCCCAGCCGCCGCGCCTGCAACTCGGCGACCAACTTGGGCACCATCAGGTCGAGCGCTTGGGGGCCGGCGGCGGGATCGGCGACCGGCTCGGCCAGCCGAAGCAGCGCGCGGGGCGGGCGCTCGTGGACGATGGCGGCGATCGGCTCGGCCCGCCGCCCGAGCGCGCGGTCGAGCGCGTCCAAGGGATTGTCGGCCTCGCGGAAGCGGCGGGCGAGGCTGCGCCGCTCGATCCCGGCCAGCGTGCCGATACTCTTGAGGCCGAGCCGTTCGAGCACGCGGGTGACGTCATGACTGAGGCCGAGCGCCGCCACCGGCAGGTCCGCCAGGAGCGCCGCGGTGCGCGCCTTGGGGGCGGTGATGGTCTCGCGCCCGCCGAAGCGCGCAAGGCCCCAGGCGGCGAGCGCGGTCGGCGCGATCGCGGCGCGGACGGTGAGGCCGAGGCCGGCGAAGCGCTCGACCACGTCGTCCAGCAGGCGCTGCTCGCCGCCGAACAGATGCGCGATTCCGCTGGCGTCGAGGCGCAGGCCGTCGGCGCCGTCGAGCTCGACCGCCGGGGACCAGCGGCTCGCCCAGCGCGCCAGCCGCCGCGCCAGCGCGGCGTCGCCCTCGAGGTCGGC
>CAZKCD010000024.1:0-19103 GCA_964551235.1 uncultured Sphingomonas sp. | reverse complement strand
TACGTGAGTTACTGACATGGCGGTGATGACGATCCGCGACGCGATCAACGCGACGCTCCACGAAGAGATGGCGCGCGACGATAGCATCATCGTGCTGGGCGAGGACGTGGTCGGCGGCATGGGCACCGCGGGCGGGCCCGAGGCCATCGGCGGCATCTGGGGCGCGACCGGCGGGCTCTACGCCAAGTTCGGGGGCGACCGGGTGATCGACACGCCGATCTCGGAAAGTGCCATCGTCGGCGCGGCGGCCGGCGCGGCGCTGGCGGGCAAGCGCCCCGTGGCCGAGTTGATGTTCGCCGATTTCGTCGGCGTCAGCCTCGACCAGCTGTGGAACCAGATGGCGAAGTTCCGCTACATGTTCGGCGGCAAGACGCGCTGCCCGGCGGTCATCCGCCTGATCTACGGCGCGGGCATGAACACGGCGGCGCAGCACAGCCAGTCGGTCTACGCCATGATGACCTCGATCCCGGGGCTGAAGATTGCGCTTCCGGCAACTCCCGCGGACGCCAAGGGCCTGCTGACCGAGGCGCTGCGCGGCGACGATCCGGTGCTGTTCTTCGAACATAAGGCGCTGTTCGGCGCCAAGGGCGAGGTGCCCGACGGCGAGTATCGCGTGCCGTTCGGCCATGCCCGCATGGTGCGCGAGGGCGGGGACGTCACCATCGTCGCCTGCGGCCGGATGGTGAACTTCGCGCAGAAGGCCGCGGACAAGCTCGCCGAAGATGGCATCGGCTGCGACCTCATCGACCTGCGCTCGACCAGCCCGATGGACGAGGAAGCGATCCTCGACAGCGTCGAGGAAACCGGGCGGCTGGTGGTCGTCGACGAAAGCCCGCCGCGTTGCAGCCTCGCCGCCGACATCGCGGCGCTGGCCAGCTTGAAGGCGTTCACCGCCTTGAAGTCACCGCCGCAAATGGTGACTGGCCCGCACGCGCCAATCCCGTTCGCGCGCGAGCTGGAACGCGCGTGGCTGCCCTCGCCCGCGAAGATCGAGGAGGCGGTGCGCACCACGCTCGCCTTCCGGAGCTAGCGCGCCGTGGCGCTCAAGGCCTTCACCATGCCCAAGTGGGGCATCGAAATGTCCGAAGGCATGATCGGCGAATGGATGGTCGCCGAAGGGCAGAAGTTCGCCAAGGGCGACGTGCTGGCGCTCATTGAAACCGACAAGATCACCAACGAGGTCGAGGCCGAGGCCGACGGTCGCTTCCTGCGCATCCTTGCCGGGGCGGGCGAAACCCACCCGGTGGGCGCGTTGCTCGCGGTGCTGGGCGAGGAGGGGGATGCCGGCGCTGTCGATGCGTTCATCGCGGCGTTCAAGCCCGCGGACACGAGTTTCTCCGCTGACGACGACGACGCGCCGGCGCCAGCCCCCGCGCCCACGCCGGAATCCGCGCCGGTCATCGCCGATCATGTCGCCATCAGCCCGGCTGCCCGCGCGCGTGCCGAGGAAGCCCGGCTCGACGTCTCGACCGTGACCGGCACGGGGCGGGGTGGTCGGATCATGCTGATCGACGTCGATCAGGCGCTTCGGCCGGAGGCGCGGCCCAACCTCAAGGGACCCTATCCCGACACGGGCGGCATGGCCTTCGCCTCGCCCATGGCGCGGCGGCTGGCGGCGCGGCATGGCGTCGCGCTCGACGAATTGAAGGGCACGGGCCCGCGCGGGCGCATCTGCAAAGCCGACGTCCTGGCGGCGGCGGGCGTCTCGGCAACCGCGCCGTCCGGCGAGGTCGAGATCGTCGCAATGTCCCCGATGCGCAAGGCGATCGCGCGGCGCCTGACCGAGGCCAAGCAGACGATTCCCCATTTCTACCTGCGTCGCCGCGTTCGCGCCGACCGGCTGCTCGACGCGCGCGAGAAGGCGGGGAAGGTCGCCAGCGTCAACGACTATCTGGTACGTGCCGTCGCGCTCGCGCTCCGCGAGGTGCCGGCGGTGAACATCCAGGTCCACGGCACCGACGTTCACCGCCTTCCCAACGCCGACATCGCCGTCGCGGTGGCGACCGACAAGGGCCTGCTGACGCCGGTGCTGCGCGCCGCCGAACGCCTGTCGCTGACCGAGATTGCCGCCGCCACCGCAGACCTCGCGGCGCGGGCGCGGGCGTCGAAACTGAAGCAGGAGGAGATCGACGGCGGGAGCTTTTCGCTGTCCAACCTCGGTCCCTATGGCGTCGAGCAGTTCGACGCGATCATCAACCCGCCACAGGGCGCGATCCTCGCGGTCGGTGCGGCCCGGCCCGAGCCGATCGACGAGGACGGCGCGATCCGCATCGTGCCGGTCCTGCACCTGTCGCTAAGCTGCGACCATCGCGCGATCGACGGCGCGGACGGGGCGCGATTCCTCGCCGCCTTGGCGCGCCTGATCGAACATCCGGAGGCTTTATGATCCTGCCCGGCGCGAAGATCATCCAGATTGCGTGGGTGGTCGACCATCTCGAGACCGCGGCGGAGAAATTGTCGCGCGCGATGCAATGCGGGCCGTTCCTGATGCTGCGCCACATCCGGCTCGACGATCCCCGCCATCGCGGACGCCCGCAGCGCACCGACTTCAGCCTGTGCCTCGCGCAGGCGGGCGACGTGCAGGTGGAACTGGTCGAGCAGCATGACGACACGCCCTCGGTTTACCGCGACGCCTTTCCCGACGGCCCGCCGGGCGACATGGCCTTCCACCATGTCGCAGTGATCGTGCCGGACGTCTTCGCCGAAACGCAGCGCTACAACGATCTCGGCTTCCCGACCGCGTCGAGCGGCCGCTTCGGCAGCATCGACTTCACCTATGTTGATACGCGCAGCGCGGGTGGCTTCATGGTTGAAGTGCTACCCGACGTTCCCGAAATGCACGCCTTCTTCGGCAAGGTCCGCCGCGCCGGGGACGAGTGGGACGGCAACGCTCCCTGGCGCGAGTTCGCCTAGCTCAGCGAGCGATAGAACCCCAGCTCCATGTCGCGCGCCAGGCAATCGAGGATCGGCGGGACCAGCCGGTCGTGGAAGTCGATCCCCATGTGATGGTCGAATGCGGCCTGGTCCTTGAAGGTCGCGACGCAATAGAAGGTGTCGGGGTCGTCTTCCGACTGGAGCAATTCGTAGACCTGAGCGTCGGGCTCGTGCTGGAACACCAGCCCTTTCAGCTCCGTCTGCAGCGCGATGAATTCGTCGCGGCGATCGGGTTTCACGACCAGCTTGGCGATAAACGACTTGGCACTCATGCGTCGGCTCCCTCGGCGAGTTCGGCGGCGAGGTCGTCGCGCAACTTGAACTTCTGGATCTTGCTGGTCGACATCGGCCATTCGCTGACGAAACGGACGTGGCGCGGCATCTTGAAGCGGGCGAGTTGGCCGTCGCAATGGGCGATCAGTTCGGCCTCGGTCGCGCTGGCGCCCGCGTTCAACTCGACGAACGCGGCGGGCACCTCGACGTAGCGCGGGTGGGGGATGCCGACGACCTGCGCCAGCTTCACTGACGGATGGGTCTGCAGCACCGCCTCGATCTCCGCCGCCGCGACATTCTCGCCGCCGACCTTCAGCATGTCCTTGGTCCGGCCGTGAAACATGATGTGGCCATGCTCATTGATCGACCCGATGTCGCCGGTATGAAGCCAACCGTTGCGAATGCTTTCGGCGGTCTTGTCCGGCGCGTTGTAATAGCCCGCCAGCATGTTCGGCCCGCGCGCGATGATCTCGCCCTGCTCGCCGGTTGCTTTTTCCTCGCCGGTCTCGGGATCGACGATCTTCACGTCCCAATCCTTCAGCGGCACGCCGAGGCGATAGACGCGCTGGTCGTAGGGGTCTTCCGGCCGGCTGGTGCAGATGGTGCCGCTGCCTTCGGTCAGGCCGTAGGTTCCGACCTGGATGGTGTGCGGCATGGCGGCGGTCATCTTGTCGCGGATCCAGTCCGGCTGCACCGCGAAATTGCTGTTCATCAGGCGCACGCTCGACAGGTCGGTCGTCGCGAATTTCGGATGCTCGATGAGGTCCTGCATGATCGTGACGAAACAGGGGAAGGCGTGGGTCGCTTTCTCGCGCTCCAGCATGTCGAGCGCCACCCCCGCGTCGAAGGCGGGGATGGTCAGGTAGCTGCCGCCGCGGTCGATGACCGCGACCATCGGCAGGATCCCCGCGATGTGGAAGATCGGCAGCGGCGACCAGAAACGGTCGCCCTGTTCCATGCGATATCGGTCGGCGAGGTTGCGGCTGTTGCCGACGATGCCGCGATGCCGGATCAGGCAGCCCTTGGGATTCGCGGTCGTCCCCGACGTGTAGAGGATAACGCCGGTCGATTGCGGGTCGGTGGTGTCGATGCGCCGGTCGATTTCCGAATCGTCGACGTCCGCCCCGGCGGCCAGTGCCTTGTCGCGCGGGAGCAGGCCCGCGCTGCAAGGCTCATCGATACAGATGACCTGGCGCAGCTTCGGCGCTTCGGGCAGCGACAGGGCGCGCGGATCGCCAGCGGCTGCAAGCGCAGGGAGGGCTGCATGCAGCCGCTGGGCGAAGTCGAGATTGTCGGCGACCTTGCCGGTCGTGATTAGCGCGACGAGGTCCGCGTCCTTGACGAGGTAGGCGAGCTCGCCGGGCTGGTAGCGCGCGTTGACCGGAACCGCGACCGCGCCGGCCATGGCGATCCCGAACAGCAGTTCGACGAACTCGGGCCGCGTGGTCAGCAGGATGCCGACATGCTCACCGGGCTGGACGCCGAGGCCGACGAGCGCCTTGGCCCACCGCCGCGCCGACGCGTTCAAGGCGGCGTGCGACTGGCGGCTGTCCGGAAAGACCAGCGCGTCGCCGTCGCCCGCCGCCGCGGCGCTGTCGCGCAGCAGGGCGCCAAGCGTGAGCGCGGTGCCGGCCATCAGCCCTTCACGTCGTACAGCATTTCGCGGACGTAGCCGCCGTCGATGATCTCGATCATCCGGGCGATGATGCCTTGCGTCGCCGGATTGGCCTGGTGAGCCTTGTCGGCCGCCTCGTCGGTAAAGCTTTCGTAGACCGCGTAGCCGCCGTCCGGATCGGTGCGATAGAATTTGTAGGCCAGCGTGTCGGGTTCCTCGGCGGCATGCGCCTCCATCTGGTCGATCAGGTCGACGAATTCGGCGTCATGCTCCGGCCTGATGCGAAACCGCGACAGAAAGCTGAACGGCATCATTTCTCTCCATCGAGATAACGGTCGAGCTCGGTGTGAAAGTGCCGCAGGCGGCCTTCCTGGTAGCTCCACAACGGCCCCTTGAAGCCGCGCGACTTGGACCCGGCCTGGACGATCGGCAGCAATTCGCTGTCCTGGTCGAGCACTTCGCCAAGTTCCGGCGGAACGCCGAGCGGCACGCGCGCGATGTCGGGGCGGATCATGCCGGTCGTGTCGACGTCGTCGCCCAGTCCCATCCACGCCGGGGCGCGATAACCGGGAGCGTCAACGTGCCGGAACAGGATGAGGTTGTCGTAGGTGAATTGCTCGGGATCGGTCGGGTGCGGCAGGAAGCGATGGATGAACAGCGCCTCCGGATGGCAGCCGATCTGCACGTTGGGAAAGATCCCGTAGATGGTGCTGTCGCTGAGCTGCGTGTCGGAAAACTTGTCGTAGTCGAGGCCGTATTTCGCGGCCCGCTCGCGCTTCGCGGCCTGAATGGCGGCGCGGCTGTCCTTCGCCGTTCCCTCGAACGTTGCCGGATCGATCCCGGCATCGGCCAGCATCATCTGGATTCCCGGGTTGACGCTTTCCTGGTCGGGAAAGCGCGGGCTCGGCTGCGCGAACGGCACGAACTGCCGGCTCATGCCGTTGGGATAAAGGTCGATCTGCGTGCGGTCGTCCATCACGCACTGGGTTTGCGGATGCACCGAATGGAGGTGGTAGATTTCGTAGAAGGCGTCGACCCCGCCCTTCCAGTTCGCGCCCCATTCGGACTGCTTGTGGTGGATGACGTTCATCGAGGCCGGCTCGTACAGGGCCAGCTGGTCGGCCACCGGCCCAAGCCAGTCACGGAGCGGTTGGATATTATCGTCCATCGAGATGAACACGAGGCCCGCGACGGTCTCGCAGCGCACCGAGGTCATGTCGACCCCGTGGCACAGCACCGCCGGCTCGAAGGTCTCGGCGTCGGTGACCGCGACGTTGCTGCCGTCGAGGTCGAACTTCCAGCTGTGGAAGGGGCAGGTGAAGCCGTCCAGCGATCCGAAATCGGACAGGACCAGCCGGCTGCCACGATGCGGGCACACGTTATAATGCGCCTTGATCGCGCCGTCGTGGCCGCGGACGACGATGAAGCTTTCGGTGCCGATGTCGAACCGGACGAAATCGCCCGGGTCGCGCAGATCCGCCTCGACCGCGGCAAGCAGCCAGGTGCGGGTCCACATCCGGTCCCACTCGCGCCGCATGAAGTCGCGGTCGTAATAGCGCGACGGGTTGGGCCGCGCGGTGCCGTTGTCGATCTCGGGCGCGCGCTCGTTGAAGGGGTGGGGCGCTCCGACATGGATGTCCCAGCCGCGAAATCGCACCGTCATTTCGACTCTCTCCCAATCGCCATCCACTACCTATAAAAAACAATCATGACTGTTTTTCAATAGACGATGGGACGGGTTGCCCGATGGCGGCGACGGTCGCCCGCTCTTCCCCTCGCCATCCATCAAGAAAAAAACAAACATGATTGATTGTTTATCGGACATGTGCCAGCTTTCGTGCGGCCTCGATCAATGAGGGATTGTCGGACGCCGCGCGCAACAAGCGGTGCCGGGAAGAGGGAGGATGATGATGGTGCCGACTCGTCTGCTTTGTTCCTGTGCGTTTCTCGGGCTCGTGGCCCTTCCGTCCGCGGCGATCGCCCAAGACCCGCCGCCCCCGCCGACCGAGGAGGCGGCAACCCCAGCACCCGAGGCCAACGACGGCCAGATCGGCGAAATCTTCATCACCGCCACGCGCCGTGAATCCTCGCTCCAGCGCACCCCGATCGCGGTGTCCGCCATCGACTCGAGCCTGATCGAGCAATCCAACGCCGACACGATCCGCGACCTCGCGCGCTTCGTCCCCAACTTCTCGGCGGAAACGATTACCGGCTTCAACGCCGCCAGCTTTGCGATGCGCGGTGTCGGCCAGAACAACATCATCGTCTATTACGAACCCCCGGTCGTCGTGCTCGTCGACGACTTCGTCATGCCTTCGGTCCAGACCCAATTGCTCGACACGTTCGACGTCTCGCAGGTCGAAGTGTTGCGCGGTCCGCAGGGCACGCTTTTCGGCAAGAACTCGTCGGGCGGCGCCGTCACCGTCCGGACCAAGCGCCCGATCCTCGGCCGCTGGGGCTTCGACGGCGAACTCGGCTATGGCAGCTTCAACACCCGCACCGTCAAGGGCGCGGTCAACGTGCCGATCGCCGACATCGCCGCGTTGCGCCTCGTCGCCGGTTACGAAAAGAGCGACGGCTATTACAAGAACCGGGCCTGCTACGGGCCGGTCTACAACCTGACCGACGATCCGGGCACCGTCGCCTTCGACCCGGCCTTCCCGTCCGAATTCGACGGCCGTTCGGGCTGTCTGGACGACGGCCGCGTCGGCGGCAAGGACGTGTTCAACGCGCGCGCCAAGCTGCTGGTCGAACCGACCGACACCATCCGCGCGCTCTTCCAGTATGAAATCCTGCGCGACCGGTCGGGCACCGTTCCTTCCGTCAACGAGAATGAGATCTACACCGGCGCCGGCGGCTTCCTGACCGACTTCCTCGGTCTCAACGTGCCCGGCACCAGCAGCGATCCGCTCAATAACAGCGGCATCACCCTGCGCAACGACACGTTCCAGCGCGACATCCAGCGGATCAACGTCGACGGGCTCTACGCCAACATCGACTGGGACATCGGGCCGGGCACCATCTCGTCGGTCACCGGCTGGCGCAAGCAGACCTCGCGCCTGCCCAACTCCTACGCCGGTGTCACCGCCGTCGCCGCCGACGGCGACCGCCTGTCGGTGTTCGACGCGACCCGCGACGACGACCGCAAGACGTTCCAGCAGGAAGTGCGCTTCGCCAGCGACTTCAACGGCCCGTTCGATTTCGTCGCCGGCGCATTTTACCAGCGCGACACGGTCGACTTCTGCGTGTCGCAGATCCTCGGCTTCCTCGACCTGGTGTCCGGCCCGCTGCCGTTCGGCAACTGGAACGACACGCCCTACATCCTGTGCAATGCGCAGAAGGCGCGTTCGACCGCCATCTTCGCGGAAGGCACCTACAAGTTCACCGATCGCCTGACGCTGACCGCCGGCCTTCGCCAGACGTGGGACAGCAAGACGTGGCGCGGCCGTCAGCAGGTGTTCATTCCCGAACTCAACGGCGGCTTCGATTTCGGGATCAACATCGGCAGCCCGCTTGACGCCAGCGTCTACGACTATCCGGCGAACACGATCGAGCTCGACGACAAGTCGAAGAAGCTGACCTATCGCGTCAGCCTCGGCTACCAGGCGACGGACGACATCTTCCTCTACGCCACCCACGCCACCGGCTACAAAGGCGGCGGCTTCAACGACCAGATCGGCGGCTTCGCGGCCTTCGGCACGGACCTCGACGCCTTCGCCGAGGCGGCGCGCCCGACCAAGCCGGAAACCGCCAGCAGCTATGAGGCAGGCATCAAGGCCAACCTCCTCGACAACCGTCTGCGGGCCAACCTGACCGCCTTCTACGTCAAATATTCGGACCTGCAGAAGCAGCTCAACGTGCCGATCGTGGTCAACGGCAACCCCAACCAGGTGACGATCTTCGTCAACGCCGCGTCGGCCACCGTGAAGGGCCTCGAGGCCGAGCTCACGGCGCGCCCGACCGAACGGCTGACCTTGCGCGGCATCCTCGGCTACCAGGACGCGAAGTACGACAAGTATGACGCGCCCGGCGCGGGCTACGACCTTTCATCGGCGCCGCTCGACCGCGCGCCCAAGTGGCAGTGGACGATCAACGCCAACTACAAGCTGCCGCTCGGCTCGCACGACCTGATCTTCGACGGCAGCATCGCCTACCAGAGCCGCAGCCTGTTCACCCAGTCGATCGACGAGCCCGAAGGCAACACCTTCCTCGACGCGCGCACCCTCGTGAACGCGTCGATCACGCTCGCCGACGAGCGCGATCGCTATTACGTCCGGCTGGTCGGCCAGAACCTGACCGACGAACGTTACCGGACCGCGTCGCAGAACGTCGCCGGCCTGTGGCTCAACAGCCAGTTCGGCCCGCCGCGCTACTTCGGCGTGCAGGTCGGCTTCAACTTCAAGTCGGACACGGCCGAGCCGCTTCCGCCGCCCCCGCCGCCCCCGCCGCCGCCCCCGCCGCCTCCGCCGCCCCCGGCGACGCAGACGTGCCCGGACGGGTCGGTGATCCTGGCGACCGAGGCCTGCCCGCCGCCGCCGCCGCCCCCGCCGCCGCCGGCCGAACCGGAACGCGGAATCTGACGGGAGTTCGGATCGCGTGACAATCGATCGCCAGCGTTTCGTGGCCTTCCTGTGCGCTACGGCGCTGGCGATCGGCCTTTCCGGATGCGGCCAAGGCAAGGCCGCGCAGGATGACAATCGGGTAAAGTCGCGCGACGAATTCCAGTCGCGCGTCGGCACCGCGATCGACCCCGAGAAGCATCCGGGCAAGGCGCTCTATCTCGAAAATTGCGCGGGCTGCCATGACGGCGGTGTCTACAAGGCGCCCAGCACGGTCTGGCTGGAGATGATGGCGCCCGATGCGGTGCTCGACGCCATGAACAACGGCGTGATGAAGGACATGGCGAAGAACCTCTCGCCGCAGCAGCGCGTCCATATCGCCGAATATCTCGCCCGCGTGTCGCTCGCCGATTACAAGCCGCCCGCGCCGCCGCCGGCCTGCGCCAGCCCGCAGCTCGCCGGTGGACCGCCGCCCGCGCCGGTCGGCTGGGGGCACGACAACAGCCGCTTCATCCCCGCCTCGGTCGCCGGGCTCGGCAAAGGCGACGTGCCCAGGCTCAAGCTCAAGTGGGCGTTCGCCTACCCCGGCGCCGTGCGCGCCCGCTCGCAGCCCTCGGTCGGCTGGGGAACGGTGTTCGTCGGCGGGCACGACGGCACGCTTTATGCTTTCGACCTCGCCACCGGCTGCGCGCGCTGGACCAGCCGCAAGTCGGCCGAGGTGCGCACCGCCATCGTCGCCGACGCGGCGACCAAACGCCTTTATTTCGGCGACATCCTCGGCCGCGCTTATGCGGTCGACGCGATGACGGGCAAGACCATCTGGTCGGTCAAGGTCGACGACCATCCCAACGCGACCATCACCGGCACGCCGACGATCGGCGGCGGCCTGCTCTACGTGCCGGTGTCCTCGCTCGAGGTGACCGCCGCGGCCGACCCGAAATACGCCTGTTGCACCTTCCGCGGCTCGGTGGTCGCGCTCGATCCGGCGACCGGCACGATGAAGTGGCGCCATTACACCATTCCCGACGCGCCGAAGGGGCAGGGCAAGACGCCGGTAGGCACCGCTATCCTCGGCCCGTCCGGCGCGCCCGTCTGGAACAGCCCGACCTACGACGCCGCGCGCGGCCGGGTCTATTTCGGGACCGGCGAGAACTATTCCTCGCCCGCCGACGGCAACAGCGACGCGGTGATCGCCGTCGACGCGAAAAGCGGCCGGCGCTTGTGGCTCGCCCAACTGACCGAGCGTGACGCGTGGAACGTCGGCTGCATGGTCGGCAACGACAATTGCCCGAAGGAAAACGGCCCCGACCTCGACGTCGCCGCATCACCGATCGTGGTGAAGGCAGGCGGGCGCGAGGTGATCGTCGCCGGCCAGAAATCCGGGGTCGCGCACGGCATCGATCCGGTGAGCGGCAAGATCCTGTGGCGCACGCGTCTCGGCCACGGCGGCACGCAGGGCGGCGTCCACTTCGGCATGGCGGCCGAGGGCACGCGCGTGTTCGTGCCGATCAACGATATGGCCAACACCTACGACGGCCGGAAATATGACGCGAAGATCGCCGGCCCCGGCCTGCATGCGGTCGACGCATTCAGCGGCAAGATCCTGTGGCGCAACATCGCGAAGAACCGCTGCGGCGACACGCCCAATTGCGATCCGGGCATCAGCGCCGCGGTGACCGCGATCCCCGGCGTCGTCTTCGGCGGCCATCTGGACGGCCAGCTGCGCGCCTATGACAGCGGCTCGGGCAGGATCCTGTGGAGCTACGACACCACGCAACCGGTCACGTCGGTCAACGGCGCGACGGGCAAGGGTGGCGGCATGTCGGGGCCGGGCGCGACCGTGGCGCAGGGCCACCTCGTGCTCAATTCCGGCTACGGGCTCTACTACCACATGCCGGGCAATGTGCTGCTGGTGTTCGCCGCCGACTAGGCGGGGGCAAGCGCGCAGACCGGCTCGCGCTCGACCAGGTCGAGCACGAAGGCCATCTTCGCCATGCCGCCGATGAAACCGGCCACCACCGCCAGCTCGCAGATCTGCGCATCGTCGAAATGACGCTTCAGCCGGGCGTGAAGCTCGCTCGTCAGCCGCCCCGCGCCATTGGTCATCACCATCTGGTCGGCGAGGGCGAGCACCGCGCGCTCGGCGTCGTCGAACGCTGCGCGGTCACCCTCGATCGAGGCGATCGCCGCGTCCGAATAGCCGGCGTTCTTCGTGCCCACGACATTCTGCAAATTGCAGCTTCGGCACCCGTGGGCCAAGCTCAGGCGCAGCCGCAGCAATTGCTTGTAGCGCTCCTCCACCCGGCCGCCGAAGAAGATCCCTCCGTAGAAATCCTGCATCACGAACTTCAGCAGTTCGGGCGCCGACGCCATCGCCTCGATGAAGGCCGGCTCGCCGGTCAGGCCGTCGAGCATGTCCCAAGCCTGCTGGAATTCTGGCGCCAGCGCCGCGCGCGGCGTGCGGGTCATGGGCGTATCAGGCATCGCGTGGCCTCCCTGTCGTCAGGCGCCGCCGGGCACCTTGAAATAATCGGGCATCCCGCCGGGCCAGACCACGCCCCATTGCGCCATCCCGCCATCGACGGTGACGACCTCGCCGGTAACGAAATTGCCGCTTGGCGCGGTCAGGTAGACGACCGCCTCGGCGACGTCCCAGCCGTTGCCAAGCTTCTTCATCGGGTTGGCTTCGTGGAAGCGCTCCAGCGCGTGCGGCGGATAGACCTTGAAGCCCTCGGTCTCGATCGTGCCCGGGGCGACGCAATTGACGCGGATGCCGTGCGGCGCCCATTCGGTCGCGACCGTCTTCGACAGGTAGATGACCCCCGCTCGGGCCGCGCAGGTGTGCGCCGCCTGCGGCATCCCGCGCTCGACGTTGGCGACGATGTTGACGATCGATCCTTGCTGGCCGCGATCGCGCCAGCGCCGCGCGGCCTCCTGCATCATCCACCAGGTTCCGTTGAGGTTGAGGTCGATCACCGCCATCCAGCCCTTGCGGCTGAAATCGATCGCGTCCTGCGGGAACTGCCCGCCGGCGTTGTTGACCAGGCAGTCGAGCCGTCCGAACCGCGCAAATACGTTGTCCAGCAGCGCTTCGACCGCCTCGGGTTCGCGGATCGACATCGGCACGGCCAGCACGTCGCCGCCGGTCGCCGCGTCGATCGCCTGCTTGACGGTCGCCAGCTTCTCCTCGGTCCGCCCGCAGATCACCACCTGCGCGCCGAGCCGCGCGGCTAGGAAGGCGGTCGCCATGCCGATCCCGCTGCCGCCGCCCGACACCAGCACGACCTGGTCGCGCAGCAGGTCTGCGCGGTACACCGTGTCGCGGGTCGCCAGATTCTCGAGCGTCAGCCCGAACTGGCGGTCGTCGTCATGAAGGGCGGCGCGCGTCGCCGTCGCGGAAACCGGGGTCATGCGGGCTCGACCCACGGCTCCAGCTTGGGTTCCACCCGCAACTCGGCCGGCAGGCGATTGAGGCCGATCTTCCGGTCGATCTCCTCGTGATAATGGTAGATCCGCCGCTCCTGGTAGCAGAGCGTCATGCCCTTGAAGCCCGGGCTCTCGAGCGATTCCTGGATTTGCGGGGCGAACTGCAAATCCTCGTCGAGGATGCGCTCGAAGTTGGCGATGCGCTTGTCCCACAGGGGGTTGCGGCCCTCCGGCCCGAACGGCGGGCTGAACCAGTGGCACTCGATCCGCATCGTCCGCTTCGAGGTCGGCCAGAACACCAGCATCGGCATGCCCGACGCCGAGGGCGGCATGACGATGTTGGGGAAGATGTAATAGCTGACGTTGCTGGTCCGCGGGATTTCGGTGACGGTATCGATCTCGGGCATGCCGATCGTCCCCGGGTCGACCCAGTCGGGCCGGCGGTTGGGCGTCGTCATCCGGCTATGCCCGCCCGGCCAGAGCGTGATCGTCGTGCCGCGATGGTCGAGAAAGCGGTCGACCGTCTCCTGGTGGATCGACTTCAGGTGATAGACTTCGAGGAACGCATCGAGCAGCACTTTGACGTTGCACGCGACGTCGTAACCGCGCGAATCCACCAGCGTCAGGCTGTCGGGCTGGAACTGCTGCAATTCCCTCGCCACCGGGCCGAGCGCGGTAATCAGGTCCTCCGCTTCCGGGTCCTCGTTGATGAAGATCCAGCCGCCCAGCGTCTCGCAGCGCACCGGGATCAGGGACTGGCAGCTGAAATCGAGGCCGACGAAGTCGCGCTTGTCGCGCACCGCGACCAGCTTGCCCTCCAGCGTGTAGCTCCAGCCGTGATAACCGCAGACGAAGCCGCGATCATTGCCCTTGTCGGCTTTGACCAGCGGCGCGCCGCGATGGCGGCAGGTGTTGTAATAAGCGCGGATCGTTCCGCCGCTGTCCCGCACGACCAGGATCGGCGATCCGGTCGACCGGGTCAGGAACCAGTCGCCGTTGTTCGGAACCTGGTCGCGGTGGCCCGCATAGAGCCAGCTGCGCTTCCACAAACGCTCGTCCTCGAGGTCGAGGAAGGCGGGATCGGTGTAGCGGCCGGCGGGAATATCGGGCAGTTCCGGAAAGCCCTCGGGCGGCGCCTTGCGCTGCGCCTCGAAGGCCATGCCCTCGCGGATGCGTTCGATCGTCGCTGCGTCCATCGAATCCGGTCCTTCCCCTTTCCGCCGGAAACGCTAGCCCGACCGCAACTAAAAAACAATCATGTTTGACTTTTTTATGATCGCGGGCAAAAGCGGGCGCATCGGTGGCGAGGGACGTAGTGCGCATGGATTTCCGGCTTTCGGACGAACAGCAGGCGTTGCGCCAGGCGGCGCGCGATTTCGCCCGCAGCGAGCTTCCGGCCATCGCCGAGGAATGCGAACGTGACAATCGCCCGCCGTCGCGCGACCTCGTCCGTCGCTATGCCGAAATGGGCTTTCTCGGCGTCAACGTGCCCGAGGAACTGGGCGGTCTCGGCCTCGGCAATCTCGACGCGCTGATCGTGCTCGAGGAATTCGCCAAGATCAGCTCGGCGGTCGCCTTCCCGATCTTCGAATCGATGGTCGGCCCGGTCCGCGCGGTCGAACGCTTCGCCAGCGACAGCCTGCGCCGCCGCGTCGTCCCGCGCGTCTGCGCGGGAGAGATGGTCGTCGCCGTCGCCATGTCGGAGCCGGAGGCGGGAAGCGCGCTCACCGACCTGCGCACCCGCGCCCGGATCGAGGGCGACACGATCGTCCTCAACGGCACCAAGCGCTGGTGCTCGGGCGGCGGGCATAGCGACGCTTACGTCGTCTATTGCCGCTTGAGCGACGATCCCGGCGCCAAGGGGATCGGCGCGGTGCTGGTCGACAAGGATGCGCCGGGCCTGACCTTCGGGCCCAACGAGAATCTGATGGGCTTCCGCGGCGTCCCCTCGGCCGACCTCAACTTCGACGATTGCCGCGTCCCGCTCGACAATCTGGTCGTGCCCGCCGGCGGCTTCCGCAAGCTGATGGAGGCCTTCGACCTCGAGCGGTGCGGCAACGCCACCATGGCGCTCGGTCAGGCCTCGGGCGCGCTCGAGGACGTGCTCGGCTACGTCCAGGACCGCAAGCAGTTCGGCAAGCCGCTCGCCGAATTCCAGGCCGTGCAACTCAAATTGGCCGAAATGCAGATGAAGGTGGAGGCCGCGCGCCTGCTCATCTGGCGCGCCGCCGCTAATGCCGAGGACGGGCTCCCCTCGGTCCTCGACAGCTCGGTCGGCAAATGCTTCGCCAACACCATCGCCCGCGAGGTCACCGGCGACGCGATGCAGTTGATGGGCGCCTACGGCTATTCCAAGGAATTCCCGATGGAACGCCGGCTGCGCGACAGCTGGGGGTGGGGGATCGCCGGCGGCGCGATCGACATCCAGAAGGTCAACATCGCCAGCGCCATGCTCGGCCGCCGCTTCGACCAGCGGCGCTGACCCGTGGCCAAGACCATGCTCTGCCGGGTCGGGGACGTGCCGGACAATGGCCACAAGGCCTTCGACGTGGCGGGCACCCGCATGCTGGTCGCGCGCACGCCGATGGGCGTCTTCGCGGTCAGCGCGACGTGCAGCCACCAGCAGCAGGACCTCGACGGCGGCAAGCAGAAGGCCTGCTTCCTGTTCTGCCCGCTGCACGGCCTGCGCTTCGACCTGCGCAGCGGCGCGCCGTCGGGCACGCTCACCGACCAGCCGATCCCGACCTTCGCGGCGGGGATCGAGCATGACATGATCTGGGTCGATCCCGACCGGCCCGCCGCGTGAAGGTCCTTCACGTCGTCGGCAGCCCGCGGGGCCGCTCGCGCTCGCGGCGGCTGGCGGACGGCTTCCTCGACGCGCTCGGCGCGCCCGACGTCACCACGCTCGACGTCTGGACCGCCGACCTACCCGACCTCGGCGGCGACACCGTCGAGAGCCGCTACCGCCTGATTCACGGGCAGCCAGTCGATCCGGCGCAGGTTCGGCAGTGGGACGCGATCCGTGCGGTCGCCGACCAAGCGCTGGCGCACGACCTGTGGCTGGTTTCCACGCCGATGTGGAATTTCGGCCTGCCCTACCGGCTCAAGCACTGGATCGACTGCATCGTCCACCCGGGCATGACCTTCACCAACGACGCGGCGGGCGCGGTCACCGGACTCGCGGCGGGCCGCACGGCGGTGCTGGTCGGCGCCGGCGCGCTCGGCTTCAACGCCGCGGTGCCCGAAGCGGTCTACGACCACCAGATGCGCTATCTCGACCTCGTCCTGCGCTTCATCGGCCTCGACGACGTGCATATCGTCCGCGCCGCGCCGACCTTCGGTCCCGACGAGGCGGTCGCCGCGGCCGAGGCGGAGGCCGCCGCCACGCTCCACGCGATTGCCGACCGGATCAGGAGCCGCGCCGGTGCACCAGGTTGATCGACTTGAACGACAGGATGGTCTCGCCGCGCTCGTTGACCATCGCGTAGGCGGTGATCGCCGTGCCGCGGTCGTCGCGCGTCGAGGAGGGCTTCAGCTCGAGGATTTCCGATCGCACCTTCACCCGGTCGCCGGCGCGCAGCGCGGTCTTCATCCGGTAATCGTCGAAACCCACCCCGCAGACAAAGTCGATGTCGCTGTTGATCCCGTGGTCCAGCTGCCGCCAGATCGCCAGCAACTGCACTCCGCTGGCAATGACTTCGCCGAAGGTCGATTCCTTCGCCGCCTCGGGATCGGCGTGAAACCATTGCGGGTCGTACTGCCGCGCGAACTCGACGATCTCTCGCTCGCTGACCTGGTGCCAGCCGGATTCGCGCGCTTCGCCGACGACCAGGTCCTCGAACTTGCGCGGCGGCCGTTCACGCATCGCGATAATCCTTCCAGCCCGGCCCCTTCTCCGGATAGTCGGCGGGCCGCGCGTCGCCGTAGGCGCGCATCCGGTCGCGCCGCCCGAGGATGCCCGGGTAGTCCGCCAACGGCACGTAATAGAGGAACGCCAGCGCCCGCTCCGCGATCAGCCACGTCCCGGCAACGCGGCGATAGCGGTCGTCGTAGCGCAGCGCGGCGATCATCGGCGTTGCGTTGCGATGCACCTCGGCGTGGGCCGACAGCGTCCCCTCGGCGCGGTCCGGATCGTCGCCGAAGCGGATCCAGTGATCGTGGCTGACGTGGTTGGACGGCCCCAACACCGCGAAGCGCCCTTCATATTGGGCGACGATCGCGTCGCGCCCGACCGCGTCCATCACGCCGTCGCGGCTCCACACCCGCGCATCCTCGGTGAACAGCGCGGCCACCGCGTCGAGGTCATGGTCGTCGATCGCGAAGCAATAACGCGCGGCCAGCGCGCGGATCGCGCTTTCGGCTTCCAACCGGTCGATCCGGGCGGCAAGATCCTCGTTCGGCACCGGCCTATCATGGCGCCGCCCCCGGGCAGCGTCCAGCCATCGGAAAGGAAGTGCGCATGACCGACCTCGTTCGGTGCGACATCGCCGGCGGCGTCGCCCGCCTGACGCTCAACCGCCCGCAGGCCGCCAACGCGATCGATGTCGCCATGGCCGATGCGATCATGGACGCCGCCGTGCGCGTGGCCGAAGACCCGTCGGTCCGCGCCGTCGTGCTCACCGGCAGCGGCCGGCTGTTCTGCGCGGGCGGCGACCTTCAGGCCTTCGCCGCCGACCTGGCGCAGGCGCATGCGGTGATCGCCCGCATCACCGCCGCGCTCCACGCCGGGATTCTGCGCCTCGCGACGATGGACAAGCCGCTCGTCACCCTTGTCAACGGCCCTGCCGCCGGCGCCGGGCTCGGGCTCGCCCTTCTGGGCGACGTCGTTGTTGCCAGCAGCGCGGCGCATTTTACCTCCGCGTACACCGCCATCGGCATGAGTCCCGACGCCGCCACCAGCTGGCTCCTCCCGCGTCTCGTCGGGCTCCGCTTCGCGCAGGAGATGGTGCTGACCAACCGCCGCGTCGGGGCCGAGGAGGCGCTCGAGCGTGGCCTCGTCAACGCCGTCGCCGCGCCCGACGCGCTCGATGCCGCCGTCGACGACTGGCTCGCCCGTCTCGCTCGCGCGCCGGTCGGCGCGCTCGGCGCGTCCCGCCGCCTGCTCGCCGAAGGCACCGCGCGCACGCTCGCCGACCATCTGGTGCGGGAATCGGCCAGTATCGCGGCGCTGGCCGGCGCCGGGCCGGGCCAGCAGGCGATCCGCGCCCTCCTCGACGCGCAGGCGGCCGCCCGCACCCGCCCGTAACATCCCTGCATACGTATCGCGGCTGGACGCTCGCCCGCCTTGGCCTTACCCGAGACGCGGACCAGCCACGAAGGGGGATGAAGCGATGAGTGCCAGCGGCCTGTTGTTGTTCGGGGCGACCGGCGACCTGTCGCGGCGAATGCTGCTGCCCTCGCTGTTCGCGCTCCACGACGAGGGCCTTCTTCCGGCCGACCTCAAGATCGTCGGCACCGCCCGGTCCGAGCTCGACGACGCCGGCTTCCAGGACATGGCGCGCGAGGCCCTCGACGAGCATCTGCCCGAGGAACGCCGCAATCCGGCCAGCGTCCCGGCCTTCCTCGACCGCCTCAGCTACCAGGCGCTCGACGTCTCGGACAAAGCGCATTTCACGGCGCTCGCGGAAAAGCTCGGCGATCACGCGCAGGACCTGTCGATCTTCCTGTCGACCGCGCCTTCGCTGTTCGAACCGACCATCGCGGGCCTCAGCGCCGCGGGCCTGACGCACGAGGGTGTCCGCATCGGCCTCGAAAAGCCGCTCGGCACTGACCTCGCTTCCTCGCGCCACATCAACGACGCGGTCGCGGCCGCCTTCCCCGAATCGCGGATCTTCCGGATCGATCATTATCTGGGCAAGGAAACCGTCCAGAATTTGCTGGCGCTGCGCTTCGCCAACATCATCTTCGAACCGCTCTGGAACGCCTCCTACATCGACCATGTCCAGATCACCGTCGCGGAGACGGTCGGCCTCGAAGGCCGCGTCGATTATTATGACGGGGTCGGCGCGCTGCGCGACATGGTGCAGAACCACGTGCTGCAGCTGGTCGCCCTCGTCGCGATGGAGCCGCCCTCGGAGTTCGAGGCGACCGCCGTGCGCGACGAGAAGGTGAAGGTGCTGCGCGCGCTTCGCCCGATCAACTGCGCCGACACCGTCATCGGCCAGTATCGCGCCGGCGCGATCGACGGCAAACCCGTCCCCGGTTACGACGACGAACTGAAGCGCGACAGCAATACCGAGACGTTCGTCGCGATCCGCGCCCAGATCGACAACTGGCGCTGGGCGGGCGTCCCCTTC
>CAZKCD010000023.1:0-19241 GCA_964551235.1 uncultured Sphingomonas sp. | reverse complement strand
ACGCCGACCCGATCACCAGCGCGGTCAGCGCGATGTTCAGCTCGACCGCGCCGAGCTGCTTGAACAGCTCGGTCAGCGCGAAGAGCACGTAGGCCAGCGCCGAGACGAGCAGCGCGCGCCGGTCGATCGCCAGCGCGGTGATGCCAAGCACGACGTAGAGCGCGACCACGATCAGCCCGCCGCCCACGCTGATATTGCCTTCGGTCAGGCCGAGCAGGGTGAAGATCGGGTGGACCATCATCGGCGCGGCCAGCAGGTGAAGCCAGAAGGCCACGTCGCTGCGCCGCGTGACGCGCGCCGGGTCCGACGAGTCCCAGCGCATCGCGAACAGGAACACACCGACGCCCAGCAGCAGGACAGTGGTGAGGATAAGGTTCTTCGAATCGTCCGGCGCGCCGCCGAGCAGGGCGATGACGATGCCGATGACGATCGCGGCGACCGCACCGGCGCCCGCGGCGACGGTGATCGGCACCTTGAACCGGCGCCAGTGAAGCCAGGCCGCGCCCGCCGCGACCAAGCCGGCGATGCTGGCGATCGTGCCCATCGCGATTGCCTCGTTGGCGGGCGAGGGCTCGCCAATGACCAGCGCCAAAGCAAAGCCCGTGGCGACGAACGTACCGCCGACGAAGGCCAGCAGCAGCAGGATCGACGGCAGCGCCATGCGACGCTTGGCGGTGAAGAACAGGGCCAGGCCCCAGGCGGTGGCGGCGATCGCCAGCGGCGCCAGCGGGCTCGGGCCCTGGCCGCTTGCTTCGGGCATGGTGAGGCCAAGCGCCCCGCCGATCGACTGGCCGATCCAGCCCACCGCGAACAGCAGGATGGCGGCCGCGATGGCGACAAAGATATCGTTGAAGCCGGTGATCAGCCGGAAATGCTCCTCGTCGACGCCGGGCAGCGCGCGCTGCCCTTCGACGAAAGTGCGAAGCGACGCCGCCGCGTCGGCGCTCAGCGCACCGGCGGCCACCGCCTCGTCGAGATCGTGTTGGCTGTACATGGAAAATCCCTCCTGTGGCGCAAGCCTACAACAGGGTGTGTTATTGTGTCAATACAGCGAGGCAGCCGCGCTTTCGAGCGGGTGCTCGCCGTGTGTTCGGTTTCGCAATGGGGTAGTGCGGGGGGGCGGGCACCCCGGCTGACGGCGGGGGTGGGAATTGGGTGCCGGCCGGGGGCTGTGAAACTTGGGATGGGTTAGCGGCAGCGAACCCGGCTGCGCTCGACCTCGCGGCCGAGCAGCGCACCGGCGGCGGCACCCAGGATGGTGCCCGTCGCGCGTTCGCCGCGGGTATCGATCGCGCGGCCGACCAGCGCACCGCCGGCGGCGCCGATGATAAGGCCGGTGGTCCCGTTCGGGCGCTTGCAGCGCAGCCGACCCTGCGAATCCCGCCAGGTCTTGCCGTGATAATAACCGTCGCGGCCGTGGGCCATCGCGGGGGCCTGCACCGTCGGGACGGTCAGGGCGAAGATGGTCATGGCGGTCAGCGTCTTGCGCATTGAAAAACTCCGGATACTCGAACTGTTGGACGAAAGCTGGCCGATCGATCGGCCGCTGGCGAGAGGTGGTTAACGTTACCCCCACCTGTTAACGATGAAGCGAGGCGCCGGGTCCGGCGGCGGGAGAAAAGAGCATGTGCAATCTCTATTCGATGACCGCCACGGTCGACGAAATGAAGCGTCTGTTCGGCCCGTTCGAGGGCGACCGCGCCAACCTGCCGCCCTTCGACGAAATCTACCCCGGTCGCGCGGCCCCAGTGCTCCGCCGTACCGAGACGGGCGCGCTCGCGCTGGAGACGATGACCTGGGGCTTCCCGGGGCCCGCGGCGGCGAAAGGACGTCCGGTCACCAACGTGCGGAACCTCGCCAGCCCCTTCTGGCGCTCGGCGCTGGAACGGCCCGATCGGCGCTGCCTGGTGCCGGTCACGCGCTTTTCCGAATGGACGCAGGAGCCCGACCCCGCGACTGGCCGCAAGCGCAAGGTCTGGTTCGGGATGGGCGAGGGGCACGACCCGCTGTTCGCCTTCGCCGGCATCTGGCGACCGGGCGAGGGCGGGCCGTTCATGGCGTTCCTAACCTGCGACGCGAACGCGGTGGTCGGCGCGGTTCACCCCAAAGCGATGCCCGTCATGCTCCGCCCCGGCGACACCGACGCATGGCTCGACGGGACGCGCGAGGATGCGTGCGCCCTTGCCATTCCGTTCGCCGATGCCGACATGAGGGTTCTGGAAGGCGCGTGACGCGCGAACAGGAGGGACGAAGCGATGGCCAAGAAAGCGGACGCGACGAAGCCGAAGAAGAAAGCCAAGGCGGCCAAGGACGGCGCGAAGGTGTCGGTGAAGGTCAAGGCCTCGAAGGGCAAGAAGACCAAGCATTCGGGCGTCGATGCGCTGTCGAAGCTGGCCGAGCACCCGATCGTCGGCGACCTGATCGCGGTCGGCGCGACCGCCGCCGTCGCCGCCATTGCGGCCGGCCTCGCGGGTCAGAAGAAGAAGGATCCGGGCAAGGCCGTCAAGGATGCCGGGAAGGCCGCCGCGGCCGCCATCGGCGCGCGCCTCGTCGAGGAATATAAGGCGGTGCGCGATTCCGCCGAGGCCGCGAAGGCCAAAGGCTAGTCCCGGCGCAGGAAGGTCAGCCGGGCGCGGCCCACGTCGCGCTCGGTATCGACCGCAAAGGTTGCCGGGTCGACCGCCTCGCCGCGCGCGGTTTCGACCACCAGCCAGCCGCCGGGCGCCAGCGCCGCGGCGTCGCTGACCGCTTTAACCACCGCGCTGCCTGAGCCTTCGGCATAGGGCGGGTCGGCAAGAACCAGATCGAAGGCCCGGCCCGGGGCCAATCGTGCCGCCGAGGTGCCGATCACCTCCGACCTGTCGACCAGTCCGAGCTTGTCGAGGTTGGCGCGGATGGCCGTCAGCGCGGCGCGGTCGTTATCGACAAACATGCACGACGCGGCGCCCCGCGACAGCGCTTCGATCCCGAGCGCGCCGGAGCCGGCAAAAAGGTCGGCGACGGCGAGTTCGTCGAACGTGCCGAGCCGGCTTGCCAGCATCGAGAAAAGCGTTTCGCGCACGCGGTCGGCGGTCGGCCGCGTCGCCATGCCGGCGGGCGCCAGCAGGGGGCGACCGCGCAGCGCGCCGGCGATGACCCTCACAGCCCCTTCCGGAAACGGAACAGCTCCTCGCGCCCGACCTCGACGATCCGCCCCGGCTCGAGATGCTCGACCGTGAAGGGTCCATAGGCAACGCGGATCAGCCGGTTCACCTGCATGCCGAGATATTCGAGCACGCGACGTACTTCGCGATTCTTGCCCTCGGTCAGCGTCATTTCGATCCAGCAATTGCGCCCGGTGCGCCGCTCGAGATTGGCGTCGATCGATCCGTAGCGGACGCCGTCGATGGTGACGCCTTCGGCGAGGTCCTCGAGCTGGTCCTGCGACACGGTGCCGAACGCGCGGGCGCGGTAGACGCGCGGCACGCCCGTGCTCGGCAGTTCGAGCTGGCGCTTCAACTCGCCGTCGTTGGTCAACAGCAACAGCCCCTCGGTATTAAAATCGAGCCGGCCGATCGGCATCAGGCGCGGCAGGCCGTCGGGCAATTTGTCGTAGATGGTCGGTCGGCCCTTGGGGTCGCGTGCCGCGGTCAGCGTTCCGGCCGGCTTGTAGAAGCGGTAAAGCCGCGCCGCGCCGGGCTTGGCCACCGCCTTGCCGTCGACGGTCACGCCATCGAGCGATTCGAGCAGCGTGGCGGGGGTCGTCAGCACCTCGCCGCCGATCGCGACTCGGCCCTCGGCGATCATCCGCTCGACGTCGCGGCGAGAGGCGATACCGGCGCGCGCCAGCAATTTGGCGATACGTTGCGGGCCATCTTCACGGGGCTCGGGACGTTTTGTGACGACGGGACGTTTTCCCGACGGCACCGGGGGGCGCTTCGTTCGTTGCGGCTTCACATTCTTTTTCCTACGGAGTCCGGATGCTGTTCGGGAAGCGCAAGCGCCGCGTCAAGCGAGTCCTCATTATCGAGGATGAACCGCTGACCGCATTCGAGAACGAACGGATGATCGAGGACGCCGGTTACGAGGTGGTCGCGACGCACGACGATTACGAAGAAGCGGTCGCGACGCTGGAGCGCGAGGAGGTCCACCTGGTGCTCAGCGACGTGCGCCTGCGCGGCGATCGCACCGGTCTCGATGTCGCCGCCGAAGCGAAGCGCCGCGGCATCCCCTTGCTGTTCGTGACGGGTCATCCGCCCGAGAATGCCAGCGACTATGCCGTCGGCTGCCTGCTCAAGCCCTATTCGGACAAGAATTTGAAGTCGGCGCTCAAGGCGCTCGAGAAGCATTGCGCTGGCGAGCCGGCCAAACCCCCCAAGGGCCTGACCTTGTTCCCGCTGACCTTCGAGCCGCGCGCGATCGGCGCCGACGCCGAGGACTAGAGGTAATTTTCGACGCGGGCATGGAAGTCGGCAAGGCCGGCCTCCAGGGTGCCCAGCAGCGTGTCGTCGAGCAGCCCGCTGACGAGGCCACGATGGCACAGCTCGGCGGCCGCAAAATCCTCGCCCGCGAAGGTCGCGCCGTCGAGCAGGTCCCAGCTCTTGCGCCAGTGCGCCTCGGCCTCGTTCGTCTGCGGCTCCTCGGGGATCAGCATGAAATCCTCGACCAGCGATTCGCCGACCGATTGCGGCATCACGGTCATGATGTTCACATAGTCGGGGCTGACCACGACGATCGTGTTGGGGAACAGGTGGTAGGTGAAGGTGACGACCTTGCGCAGCGCGGCCCAGTCGTTGCGATCGACCTCGGCGAGATAATCGGCGCGGCCGACGACGGCGCGCTGGTGGTCGGCGATGCGGTCGGCGACCGTGATCCCGTCGGCGAAGAAGCTGGCGATGGTCGAGGCGTGCAGGCGTTGCACGTGATAGGCCTCGAGGAAGGCATCGATGACCATCTTCCAATTGGCCGCGACGCGGTGCGTCTTGCGCTTGTAGAGAAAATGGTCGCGGAAGCCGAAGGCGTCGAAATCCTCGCACACCGGCTCGATGGCGGCGAAATCCTCTGCGGGATTTTTCGAGAACCAGATGAGGCCGCCGCATTCGTGAACCGGGAAGCGGCGAAGACCGTGCTCGTCCTTGGCGAATTCGGGGAAGCATTCGGCGCGGGGCAACGCGAGCAGCGCGCCGTCGGCCTTGTAGGTCCAAGCGTGGTACGGGCAGACGATCCGCGCGGCGCGGATCGGGTCGTCGTCCTCGGCCACCAGCAGGCGCGTGCCGCGATGCCGGCAGACGTTGGCGAGAACATGCGCTTTCTCGTCGCGGTCGCGGCTGACGATCAGCGGCACGCCATAATGGTCGTGCGTGATCGCCAGGTCGCTGGAGGGAAGGACCGCCGACGGCGCCAGCAGCAACGGCATCCTGGAAAAAATCGCGGCCTGCTCGGCGGCGAAGCGATCCGGGTCGATGTAGACGCTCGCCGGGATGGTCTGCAGACGGGTCCCGAGCGACTGCTCACCGCGGATCAGGGAGTCGGCGAGGGCGAGTTGCCCGGCCGTCGGTTGCAGCGAACGATGGGCGTCCATCGCGCGATGGTGCGCCTGCCGATCAGTTTTGACAAGCCACTATTCAGCCGCCGTTTCGCTGCCTAGCATGGGCGCAAATTTCGAGGATCATCATGGCGGAAAAACTCAAGGGCTGGCGACTGCTCAAGGTCGCGTTGAGCAATCGCAAGACGGCCGTGATGCTGGCGTTCGGCTTCGGCGCCGGCCTGCCGTACACGCTGCTGATCGGCACGCTCAACGCGTGGCTGGGCGAGGAAAAGGTCAATCTCGCGACGATCGGAATCCTGTCGTGGATCGGCCTTGCCTATGCATTCAAGTTCCTTTGGTCGCCGGTCGTCGACAGCCTCAAATTGCCCTTGCTCGAAGGGCTTGGGCGACGTCGGTCCTGGCTGCTTTTCTGCCAGGTGATCCTCGGGCTGGCCTTCCTCGGCCTTGCCGCCACCAGCCCGACCGGGGCGCTCGGGACCTTTGCACTCATCGCCACCATTGCCGCTTTCTTCAGCGCGACGCAGGACGTGGTCATCGATGCGTGGCGCATCGACGTCGCCGACGAGCAAGCGCCGCTCGAGATTCTCTCGACCATCTACCAGTTCGGCTACCGCATCGCAGCCTTGGTCGGCGGGGCGCTGGCCTTGGTTCTGGCGGCGCGCATCGGCTGGCCGCTGGTCTATGCGGTGATGGGGCTGATGATGGTCGTCGCCCTGCTCGCGACCCTGTTCGCCCCCGACACGCCGCGACCGGACGAGAGCGGCGCGGACAGCCCGCTCGAGCGCGCCGGGGCAATCCATCCGCGCCTGCGCGCCATCGCGCTCGCGGTGGTCGGTTTGTGCTGGGCCTGGGCGATTTGGACGATCGGCCGCTTCATGACCATCGCCTTGCTCTATCCCGGTGCCGAAGGGGTGCCGACGGCCGGCGACTTCACCAAGCAGACCGGCCCGCTGATCGTGGCCGCGACGGTGCTTGTGCCGGCGATCGTCGCCGCGTGGCTGCACCAGGCTGCGGGCAAGCCCGGCAACGTGATGACCGCCGACGCCCCCGCGGTCAGCCGGGGACGGCGGATCGCCGACCACAGCTACCGCGCCCTGGTCCTGCCGCTGGTGGAACTGGTCGGGCGGCTCAAGTGGGGCGCGATCCTCGTGCTCGGGCTGATCCTCAGCTACCGCCTGTGCGACAGCATCTGGGGTCCGTTTGCCTTCCCCTTCTACCTCGACGAACTCGGCTACACGAACGACGAGGTCGCGTTCGCCTCGAAGATTTTCGGCGTGTTCATGACCATCGCCGGGATCGCGCTGGGCGGAATCCTGTTCGCCACGCTGGGACGCATGCCGACCCTGCTGGTCGGCGCGGCGGTCGCGGCGGGGTCGAACCTGCTCTACGCCGACCTCGCCGCGGGGGCGCCGTTCATCGACGGCTTTGCGCGGTTGTTCCTCCTCGACCAGCTCGGCGCCGACCTGCGGATGGTCCGGCTGATGATCGCGATTTCGGGGGAGAACATCGCCGGGGGTCTCGCGGGGGCGGCGTTCGTCGCCTACCTCAGCTCGATCGCCAGCAAGGAATATAGCGCCGTGCAATATGCCCTGCTGTCGTCGCTGACCTTCCTCGTCGGCTCGCTGGGCCGCGCCGCGTTGGGCGAGGCGATCGAGATCCATGGCTATGCGCCGGTCTTCCGTTTCACCGCGGCGCTTGGCCTGATCGCGGTGGTGTTCTGCCTGCTCGAGTGGATCCGCGACAAGCGCCAGCGGACCCTCGCGGCGGATCAGTCCGGAACCTCGCCGTTGAGCGAGAGCGCTTCGCCCGCGAGGTAGAGCGAGCCGGCGATGAGGCGTGGGCCGGGAAGGTCGGCGAGCGCTTCGCGCAAGGATGCGGCGGCGCGGCCCCGATAGCGATCGGCGAGCGCCTGCGGATCGTGATGTTCGTGGTCCGGCACGGGCACGAATGTCAGCGACAGGGCGTGGGGCCGCAGGCGGTCGAGGATCGCGTCGGCCTGTTTGTTGGCGAGGATGCCCAGCACGAGGTGCATTGGCCCGCGTTCCTCCAGGAGCGAGGCGAGCGCCTTGGCGGCGTCGTCGTTGTGCGCGCCGTCGAGCCAGGTTTCGACGCCGTTGGTCAGTGGACCTTCGGCCATGCACATGAAGCGGGCGGGCCAGTGGGCCTTGGCGATGCCGCGTTCGAAGGCCGCCCGATCGGCGGCGGGCGGATCGATAGTCTGCAGCAATTGCCAGGCCAGGTTGGCGTTCCGGACTTGGAACGCGCCTGGCATCGCCGGAACGAGACTGGGGTCGATCGACCAGTCGCGCCCTTCGAGAATCAGGCGTCCGCCGCGCTCCGCCGTCACGCGGGCGATGGCCGCCTCGCAATCGCCGGGTTGGGCGAGGCTGACGAGCGGCACGCCGGGCTTGGCGATGCCGGCTTTCTCGGCGGCGATGCCGGCGATGTCCGACCCGAGGAAGCGTTCATGGTCGCGGCCGATGCTGGCGATGCCGCAGACGAGGGGGCGCTCGATGACGTTGGTCGCGTCGAGGCGGCCGCCCAAGCCGACCTCGATCACGCAATAATCGGCCGGATGGCGCGCGAAGGCGAGGAAGGCGGCGGCGGTGGTCGCCTCGAAGAAGCTTGGGCGGATGGCGGCGCTGACCTCGCGGACCTCGCGCAGGAGGTCGGCGAGTTCGGAATCCTCGACGAGCTTGCCGGCGATCCGGATACGCTCGTTGAAGCGGACGAGGTGGGGGCTGATGAAGACGTGGACGCGGTGCCCAGCCTCCTCGAGCGCGGCGCGCAGGAAGGCGCAGGTCGAGCCCTTGCCGTTGGTCCCGGCGACGTGGAACACCGGCGGCATCGCTTGGTGCGGATTGCCGAGCGCGTCCAGCAGGCGCGTGATGCGTTCGAGGCCGAGGATGTCGGCGCCCGGCGACAGCAATTCGAGATGCGCCAGCTCGGCCTGGACCGCGGGGTCGGCCGAGCGCGCGAAGTCCGGCATCAGGCGGCCTTCTTGCCGCGTCCCTTCGGGGCGAGATAGTCGACCAGGCGGGCGACCGTTTCCTTCAGCTCGTGGCGCCGCACGACCATGTCGATCATGCCATGCTCGAGGAGATATTCGGCGCGCTGGAAGCCTTCGGGCAGCTTTTCGCGGATGGTCTGCTCGATGACGCGCTGGCCGGCGAAGCCGATGAGCGCGTCGGGCTCGGCAATCTGGACGTCGCCGAGCATCGCGTAGCTGGCGGTGACGCCGCCAGTGGTCGGGTCGGTCAGGATGACGATGTAGGGCAGGCCGGCCTCGGTCAGCTCGGCCAAGGCAACGGTCGCCTTGGGCATTTGCATCAGCGAGAGGATGCCTTCCTGCATGCGCGCGCCGCCGGCGGCGGTGAACAGGATGTAGGGGGCCTTATCCTTGATCGCGGCCTGCACGCCGGCGACGAAGGCAGCGCCGACGCCGATCCCCATCGAGCCCCCCATGAAGGCGAAGTCCTGCACACCGATCACCGCCTTGCGGCGACCGATCGTGCCGCGCGCATTGATGAGCGCGTCGCGCTGGCCGGTGGCGGCGCGGGCGGCCTTGATGCGGTCCGAGTAGCGCTTGGTGTCGCGGAACTTGAGCGGATCCTCGCGCACCTCGGGCGTCGGCAGGACCGAATAGCTGCCCGCGTCGAACATCTGGTCGAAGCGCGCCTTTGGCCCGATGCGGTCATGATGGTCGCACTTGGGGCAGCAGTAGAGATTGTCTTCCCATTCCTTGGTGAAGACCATCGCGTCGCACTTCTTGCACTTGTGCCAGAGATTGTCGGTGCTCTGGCGCTTGGGAAGGAACGGGATGCCGTTGCGGACTCGGCTCAGCCAGCTCATGCGATGCCTCTTGTCATGGGTTGCGGGGCGATTGCCCGCTAACGCGCGATATGTCCAGTCAGAGCGTCGCGGCAATGACGGCGATCGCCGCCGCCGGATCGGGCGCACCGGTGATCGGGCGGCCGATGACGAGCGTGCTGGCGCCGCGGTCGATGGCCTCGCGCGGCGTAACGACGCGCTTCTGGTCGCCGACCTCCGCATCGGCCGGGCGGATGCCGGGGACAACGAAATGGCCGTCGGGCCAGTCGGCGTGGACGGCGGCGACCTCGGCCCCCGAGCAAACGATCCCGTCGAGGCCCGAGCGGCGGGCGAGCGCGGCGAGGCGGCGGACCTGCGCGTCGGGCGCGCCATCGACGCCGATCGCGGCAAGGTCGCTTGCGTCGAGGCTCGTCAGCACGGTGACCGCGACGACTTTGGTGGCGGGCGGCGCGGCGGCCCTCGCGGCTTCCAGCATCGCCTGCCCGCCGGCGGCGTGGACGGTGACGATCGCCGGGGCCAGAGGGGCGAGCGCGGCCATCGCCTTGCCGACCGTGTTGGGGATGTCGTGCAGCTTCAGATCGAGGAAGACCGGCGCGCCCATCGCGGCGACCGCGGCGATCCCGGACGGGCCGTTCGCGCAGAAGAATTCGAGCCCGAGCTTGATTCCCCCGGCATGGCCCGCGACCGCGGCGGCAAGCGACTGGGCGGCGGGGAGGTCGGGCGTGTCGATGGCAACGAAGATCGGGCTGGTCACGGATAATCCTCTTCGGGGGTGGCGACGGGCGCGGCGGGCGGCGGCGGGACGGGGCGCGACTGTTCCACCGCGATGCGCCGTTCGAGCCGCCACAGCTTGCCGCGCAGGACGAGCCAAGTCGGCAGCCAGACGGCCAGCCCGACCAGCAGGATCAGGAAGGGCAATTTGATCGCCATCACCAGCCCGCCCCACAAGGCGACGTCGACATCGCGCCAGTTGGCCCCGGCGAACAGGATCGCCAGCGCCAGCACCAGCAACCACAGCAGGATTTTCAAGAACCGCATGACCGCTCCAATCCCCCCGGCCTTAAGGTCCCCGCGGGCGGAACGCCAGCGCCCGCCGTTCGTCGTTCCGGTGACTCGCTTCATCGCAGCTGCGTCAGGGGGCCGCTTGAGCGCTTGGGCGCAATCGGCAAAGCCTTGATTCGGCGGGAGGAAAGTTCGTTGGATCAGAAGTTGCAAGTCGGCCTTGGAGCGGCGGCGCTGGTGGCCGCGGCCTATGCGGCGCTGGCGCAGGGGCCGGCCGACCCGGCGACGGGCGCGAAATCGACTCCGGTTTCGAGCGATGTCGTAAAGCTTGCGGCGGTGTCGCGGTCGGCGCGCGAGGCGGTCGATTATGCCGCACTCGACCGGCGCCTGCAGCGGATGGTCGAGAAGCCCAACATGGTCGGCATGGCGGTCGGGATCGTCGAGAACGGGCGGATCACTTTCCTGCGCGGCTATGGCGAGACGGTCGCGGGGTCGGGCGAGCAGGTGACGCCGGAAACGGTGTTCCGCTGGGCGTCGGTGTCGAAGGGCGTCGCCGGCACGATGGTCGGCAAGCTGGCCGAGCAGGGCAAGCTGGACTGGAACGCGCCGATCAACCGCTATTCGCGCACGCTGAAGCTGCCCGGCGGGCTGGAGCACCAGGCGACGCTGGGCGACGTGCTGAGCCACCGGCTGGGCCTCTACCGCAACGCCTATGACGACAAGCTGGAAGCGGGCGAGAGCCCTTCGGCGATCCGGATGAGCTATGCCTCGCTCGCCTCGCTGTGCGCGCCGGGGACGTGCTGGAGCTACCAGAATATCGCCTATGACGCCTCGAGCGAGGCGGTCGCGGTGGCGACCGGCAAGCTGTACCAGGAGGCGGTGGTCGAGCAGCTGTTCCGGCCGCTCGGCATGACTTCGGCCAGCATCACCCGCGAGGGCATCGAGCGCGCCAAGAGCTGGGCGCGCCCGCACAGCGTGGGCCGGCGCGAGCTCGAGATGAGCGACGCTTATTATCGCGTGCCGGCGGCGGGCGGGGTCAATTCGAACATCAAGGACATGGCGCTGTGGATGATCGCGCAGATGGGCGGCATGCCCGACGTGCTGTCGCCCGCGCTGCTGGCCAAGATTCACGCGCCGCTGGTCGAGACGCCCAATGAGCGCAGCCGCCTGCGCAAATTTCGCGAGCGGCTCGACAATCCCTATTACGGCTATGGCTGGCGCAGCTACGATTATGCCGGGCACCGCATCATCGGCCATCGCGGCGGAGTGAACGGCTATCGCTCGTTGATCCTGTTCGACCCCAAGCTCAAGAGCGGGGTGGTGGCGTTGTGGAACAGCAATACCTCGCAGCCCGGCGGCCTGGAGTTCGAGGTGATGGACATGCTCTACCGGCTCGAGTTCCGCGACTGGATGGAGCTCGACCGGGGCGGGCCGGTCAACGTTGCCGAGGGCGCCGACGACAATCGCAGCGGCAGCGGGGACGGCCCGGCGCGTTGACCCTGGCCTGACGGCCGCGGCCCCGTCGCGCACCCTCTCGTTTCACGGGCGCAGCGGTTTGCGTTATGCTCGCCGCGCGGGACTCGCGAGAGTGGCATGCGACAGGGAGACGAGTGATGACGCGCAAGACGGCTTATCTGCTCACCATGACGGCCTTCACCATCGGCGGACTGGCGCTGGCCGCGCCGGCCAGCGCGCAGGACGTGCGGCGCGGGCCCAACAATACGCTAGAAGTGCATTTCCCCGGGCCGTGCACGGTCTATTACGACCGCAACGGCAACCGGACCTACGACACGCCGCCGTGCGGCCGGGTCGATCGCGAACGCGCCGATGCGGCGGTGCGCGCCTACCTCGGCGGCTATGGCCGGCCGGGCTACAACCCGGGCTACAATCCCGGCTATCCCAACAACAACTGGGGCTACGGCGGGCCGGAGCCGCGGGTGCGGATCAACTCGGGCGGCTGGGGAACGGTCGACCTGCGCAACGGCTGCATCGTCACCTTCAACCGCGACGGGCGGCGGATCTACGACACGCGACCGTGCAACACGGCGATGCGCAGCTACGCCCAGCGGGTATTCGAGCAGCATTCCTATGGCGGCGGCGGGTACCGGCCCGGCTACGGCTATGCGCGGCCCGACCTCAGCGTCTACGGCAATCGCATCACGGTGCGCATGACGGGCACCAACTGCACCTACATCTACACGACCGGCGGCAACCACATCCAGTCGATCGGCAGCCAATGCGACAGCCGGCTGCGCGACATCGCCAACGAGGCGGTCCGCGACTGGCGCAATCGGTATCGCTGAGGCGCTTGAACCGGGCGTTCCTAATATTTCGATGACTTTCGAAATGTCTTGACTCGCGGCCTCGCCTTGATATTTCGACTTCTATCGAAATATCAAGGCGGTCGGTGTGGACGAAAAAACGGCAATCGAGGCGCTCGGCGCGATGGCGCAGGAGCATCGCTTGCGGCTGTTCCGGCTGCTCGTCCGCGCCGGGCGTGCGGGCATGGCGGCCGGGGCGATCGCCGAGCGGCTGGGGGTGCCCAACAGCTCTTTGTCCTTCCACCTCGCCCAGCTGCAGCGCGCCGGCCTGATCGCCGCTGAGCGGCAGGGCCGGTCCCTGGTCTATCAGGCCGATTACGGGGCGATGGACCGGCTGGTCGCTTTCCTGATGGAGAATTGCTGCGCCGACGAAGGCTGCGCGGCCACGCACGAAATCGAAGGAGACCAAGCATGAAGCGCCTGCACGTCCATGTCGGGGTGAGCGACCTCGACCGGTCGATCTTTTTCTATTCGACCCTGTTCGGCACGGCGCCGAGCGTCACCAAGCCGGATTATGCCAAGTGGATGCTGGAGGATCCGCGGGTCAATTTCGCCATCTCGAGCGGCAATGCGCACAAGGGCGTCGAGCATCTCGGCATCCAGGTCGAGGACCGCGGCGAGCTTGGCGAGGTCTATGCCCGGCTGAAGGCCGCCGACCGGCCGGTGCTGGACGAGGGGCAGACGAGCTGCTGTTACGCCAGGAGCGAGAAGAGCTGGATCGCCGATCCCGATGGCGTCGTGTGGGAAGCGTTCCATACGCATGGCGAGACGGTGACCTATGGCGACACGATCGACCTTGGCGTGCTGTCGGCGCAGGCCTCGCCCGGCCAGTGCTGCGCCCCGGCGGTGGGTGGCTGACGTATGCAGGCGATCCGCATGGCCGACCTCAATGGCCCCGACTGGAGCGGTCCGACCTTCACCGGGATCGGCGGGGCGGCGATCAAGCTGCGCTGGATCGACAGCGCGTTCCGCTGGCACCGCAACGACGGGCCGGAACTGTTCCTGGTGCTCGACGGGGCGGTCGAGATGGCGGTCCGGCCCGGGCCCGACGGCCCGGTCAGCGTGACCCGGCTGGGCGCGGGCGAGGGGCTGTGGATCGAGGAGGGCGAGGAGCATGTCGCGACGCCCGACGGCCCGGCCCGGATCTTGGTCGTCGAACGGGACGACCAATGATGACATTGGGGCGGCGGCTGGCGGCCGAAGCGCTGGGGAGTTTCTTTCTGTTCGCGGGGGTGATCGGATCGGGCGTGATGGCCGAGGCGCTGAGCGGCGGGAACGTCGCCGTGGCGCTGATCGCCAACACGCTGGCGACGGGCGCGATCCTGTTCGTGCTGATCGCGATGCTTGGCCCGGTCAGCGGGGCGCATTTCAACCCGGCGGTGAGCGGCGTCATGGCGGCACGCGGGGCGCTCGGTTGGCGCGAGGCGGCGCTGTATGGCGCGGCGCAACTGGCGGGCGGGTTGCTGGGGGCCTTCGCGGTGCACCTGATGTTCGACCTGCCGATCCTCCAGGCCTCGACCAAGATGCGCGCCGGCGTGGGCCAGTGGACCGGCGAGCTGGTGGCGACGTTCGGGCTCGTCGTGACGATCCTCGGCACCGTTCGGCACCGGCCCGAATGGGTCGCGCCGTCGGTCGCGCTCTACATCGTCGCGGCTTACTGGTTCACCAGTTCGACCAGCTTCGCCAACCCGGCGATCACCATCGTGCGGTCGCTGAGCGACAGTTTCGCGGGGATCGCGCCAGGCGACGTGCCGGGCTTCATCGCCGCGCAGCTCGCCGGCGCCGCGCTGGGCGCGCTGGTCGGCGGGTGGCTGTTCGCACCGAACGCGAACGGCGAGGGCTAGCCGCCCGGCGCTTGCCCCCGATGGTCGGTCAGGACATGATGGGCAGATGGAGGGGGCAATCACCTTTGCATCGCTGGTGGTCGGCGTCGCCGTCACGCAGCAGTTGCTGAACCTTCATTATCTCCTGCGCGAGCGGAAGGCGGTGCGGTGGGACCCGCTGTGCCTGCTGGTCGCCGGCCTCGTCCAGCTGACCATCATCATGCTGTGGTGGGGCATTTCGAAGGGGCAGGAGGGACCGATGACGATCGGCGCGTTCCTGCCGATCTTCGTCACGCTGGTGCTGATGTTCCTGCTCGCAGCGGTCAGCCTTCCCGACCCGCGCGACGACGATGCGCGCGACCTCAAGGCCTATTACGATCACAACGGATCGTACATCTGGACCCTGTTCCTGCTGTCGGTGCTGGTGCTGACGGTCGCGGGCCTGAACGGCGACCTCGATGGGCGGACGCTGGCCGGCTACGTGATGGACCGGGCGGTCGACCTGATCGTCCTGCCCGCGTTGATGCTGAGCCTGGTGCCCGTTCGGCGCCGCTGGTGGCACTGGATCGTCGTCGGTTTCCTGGCGCTGATGGCGCTCGGCTGGCTGGGACGGTCGATCGGCTAATCGCAAAAATGGGGCCGCGCAGGCGCGACCCCGTCTTCGCTGTTCGACGGCGATCAGGCGCCGAGCGGAATGGCGCTGCGCGTTTCGCCGCCGGTCGGCTGGGCGGTGCCGAGGAAGGCGATGATGTCGTCGATCAGCCGCTGCTTATCGGTCGCGAACAAGCCATGGGCGCTGCCCGCATATTCGATCAGCTTGGCGCCCGGCACGGCCTTGGCAACCTCGCGCGCGGTGGCGTCGATCGGCACGGTCTTGTCCTCATCGCCGTGGATGACCAGCGTTTCCGCCGGGAAGTTGGCGAGATCCGGACGGAAGTCGGTCGTCGCGAAGGCCTTGGCCGCGCCGAGCGTCGGGCGCTGGCCCGCCATCATCGCCTGCCGCCAGAAATCGTCGAGCACGGCCTGGCTGACCGGGCGTTCGATGAAGCCCTGGCCGAAGAAGTCCTTGGCGAAATCCACCATGAATGCCGCGCGGTCCTTCTTCATGCCGGCGGTCATCTCGTCGAAGGTTGCCTGCGGAACGCCATTGGGATTGTCGTCGGTCTTGAGCATGTAGGGGACGACCGAGGAAATCAGGATCGCCTTGCTGGTGAGGCCCGGATAGTTGGTCTGGAAACGCGCAACCTCGCCGCCGCCCATCGAGAAGCCGGCGATGGCGACCGGGCCGTCGATGCCCGCCTCGTCGAGGATCGCGGCGACGTCGTCGGTGAATGTGTCATAATCGTAGCCATTCCACGGCTGATCCGACCGGCCGAAGCCGCGGCGGTCGGGGATGATCGAGCGATAACCCTGATCGGCCAGCGCGAGGGCCACATCGTCGAACGTATCGCCGGTCAGCGGCCAGCCGTGGAGCAGGACGATCGGCTGGCCCGAGCCCCAATCCTTGTAGAACAGTCGGGTGCCATCCTTGGCGGTTGCGTAGGGCATTGGGGGTTCCTTTCAGGGTTACAGGCCGCAGGGAGCGCGGCGTCTGAACGGGAAACGCACGGACGCCCGGGATCGTTGCGCGCGCCCGGCGTGCGTCAGAAGCGTTCCAGCGCGGCGAACCAGTCGGCGTACGGCGTGTTCTTCGCGAGGTGGCGATTGTAGTCGGGAGCGCCGTCGTCCCACCAGGGCGGGCCGCGTTCGCCAAGCGCGAGCTTGGCGGCGTGGACCCGGGCGCGGGCGTCTTTCTCGGCGGGCGTGTCCGCGGTCCGAAGCGCGCGACCGACGGCGGCGCGGGCGGCCATCAGGTCGTTGACGAGCCGCTGGCGTTCGCCCGGCGCGAGCGAGGGGTTAGAGCAGCGCCACAGCCGGCCGCGAACGACGAAATAGCGCCCGTCGGGGGTGGTCGGATAGGTCACCCGTCGCGGGCGGCGAGCCAGGTTTCGAGGTCGTCGCTGCCGCCGATCACCTCGCCGTCGATCTCGATCAGCGGGGTGGTCGTGACGTTATGCTGCTCTTCGAAGGCATCTACTTCTTCGCGGGTGGTGAGGATGCGGTCGTCGACGGCGAAGCCGGCGGCTTCCAGCATCCCCTTGGCGCGGACGCCGAACGGGCAGGTGTGGTCGGGCAGGACCATGCGGGTGAGGGTGGCGGTCTGGGTCATGCGGAAAGGACGCACCGCCGCGACGGCGGTTCCGCGGGGCGCCGTTATCGACGAATGGCGCGGACTCCTCGACCGTTGGACGAGTGGCGTCGTGACCCGGCCGCCGCGATCCGCGACAGCGGAGGACATGTACAGCGTCAACGAGCTCGTCGAGCGTTCGAAGACCAATGGCGATGCCGCCATGGTCCTGTCCCACAACCGATTGTACGGTATCGGCTGCAAGCCGGACCGACGCGCCGCCTTTGAGGCGGTGCGGATGGCGGCGCGGCTGGGCCATGCCGACGGGCGGCGGGCGCGGGTCTACCTGACCGCCGCGGGGATCGGGACGAAGGCGGACCGGGCGGCGGCGATGGCGATGCTTCGGGAGCTGGCGAAGGAGGACCGGTTCGCGGCGGTCCAGCTGGCGCTGCTCAACCATATCGAGAAGGAGACGCCGCCGGTCGACGTCGAGCCGGAGTTGCTGTCGGCGGACCCCTATGTCGCGGTGTATCGCGGCTTCTTCAGTGCGGCGGAATGCAAATACTTGGCGATGGTCGCGGCGCCGTGGATGGAGGGTGCGCGGGTCGCGCAGGACGGCGGCATCCAGCTGGAGCGAATCCGCGACGCCGATGCCAGCGCCATCTCGCATCTGACCGAGGACATGATCACCCAGCGCATCAACGCGCGGATCGCGGCGGCGACGGGCACGCAGATCGGCTGGGGCGAGCCGCTGAACGTGCTGCGCTACCAGCCGGGCCAGCAGTACCGCCCGCACCATGACGGGCGGGGCGAGGGCGGGGTGACGCGGATCATGACCGCCCTGGTCTGGCTTAACGAGCAGTTCGAGGGCGGGGAGACCGACTTTCCCGCGCTGGGCCTCCGCGTTCGCGGCGGCGTGGGCGACATGCTGGTCTTCCGCAACGTGCTGCCCGACGGCCGGCAGGACGACCGCCTGATCCACGCCGGCCTGCCGGTGACGGAAGGCACCAAGTGGATGGCCAGCCGCTGGATCCGCGGCGAGGATTTCCTCGGCTAGGGCAAGCAAACCGCCGGTTCGGCTTCAAGCCAGATGAACGGGGGGTCGGAAACGCATTCACACGGCATGCATCGCGTGGGGTCCAGACGGGATGGGCACCAGAGGCACCGGCATTTTCGGTGTCCATCTTAGGAATTTTCCATGACGATGCTGCGAACCCTTACGGTCGGCTCTGCCGGCCTCGCGATGCTGGCCGCAACCGCGCCGGCCGCCGCGCAATATGGCGACCCCTATGGCAACTCGGGCTATGGCAATGGCGGCAACGTCGTCGGCCAGGTCATCGAGGGCCTGCTGGGCGGCGGGCGTTACGGCGCCTACGGCCGCGGCAACGACCGGATCGCGGTCGACCAGTGCGCCCGCGCCGCCGAAGTCCGCGCCAACAGCTATGGCCAGCGCCCGTACGGCAATGCCTATGGCTATCCGGGCAACGACCCGCGCTACGGCCAGGGCGGCTACGGCAACACCGCCGGCGCCCGCGTCGTGGCGGTGACCAACGTCCAGCGCCGCGCCAACATGACCCGCGTGTCGGGCCTGATCGACGTCGGCGGCAGCGCCTATCGCGGCAACGCCTACCCGAACCAGGGCTATGGCGACCCGCGCTATCCGCAGCAGCCGTACGACCAGGGCTATGGCGACCCGCGCGGCGGCGGCGGCTGGAACAACCAGGGCTATAGCAACGCCCCGCAGATGGCGGAGCTGCGCTTCAATTGCCGGGTGGACGCCCGCGGGCAGATCACCCGCCTGACGATCGACCGCAACGACCAGTATCGCCGCGCTTACTAAGCGGCCTGTACCAGCGTGAAGAAGAGCGCGTCGCGGGGAAACCCACGACGCGCTTTTTTTGGTGTGCGAGGCACCGAGCGCAGGCGCGCGATTGCGCAGCAATCGGAAGGCAGCGCGTAGAGATGCCGAGGCACGGACGGCGGGTCGCGCCCCGCGCGACAGGACCGACGAGCAGCCGTTCCGCCATGCTGGGGGCATGGCGGCGTGCGGCTGCTGGCTTTGCCGCGACGGCTCCCCCGCACAAAGTTGACACTCCCCTACACGAACCGGGGTCTGTCAACTTCGTCAACTTCACCCCCATTCGGGTGAGTGCGTGGGGCCGCTGGCGGCGCGCGCGAATCCAACAGGGGAAAGAGCCGAGCCAAGGCTTGCACAACCAACCCCCTGTAGGAAAATGGTTTTTCAACGAGGCACCGAGCGCAGGCGAGCGATTGCTTTAGCAATTGGGAGCCAGCGCGAAGAGATGCCGAGTAACGGACGGCCTGCGCGCCCCGCGCGACAGGACCGACGGCGCGGCTTCGCCGCGACGCTTAGTATGTTCGGCGGTCCGAAATCGTCTGGTCTGTCTCAATGCCGTTGACGAGCAAATATTCCCTCAGGGATTCGTATTTGGCCCTGAAGCCAGCATGCCGGATGACCTTAGGACTGAACTGGAAGCCAAGTTCAGACACCTTCTCAGTTGCAAAGGGGCCCTCCTCGCGAAAAAATAAAGGGCTGATGAGCTTGAGAA
>CAZKCD010000022.1:13233-19512 GCA_964551235.1 uncultured Sphingomonas sp. | reverse complement strand
CACCGGGGTCGGCACGACGACCGGCGTCGGAACACGAACGACCGGCGCATTGGACCAAGGCGGCGGGTTGGCAATGGCGGCTGCGCTCCAGCCGAGAGCGGCCAGACATGTGGCAAGACCGCGTCCCGCTTGCCCGAGTCGCTTACCCTTGTTGGAAACTGGATACGCCACATGGTGCACGGCAAACCCCCTCGCTCGCGCTGTTGGCTAAAGGAAATGGTTAACCTAGATTTACCAAAAACTCAATGTGTGATTTAATGTGAACTTAACGCCCTTGCCGACTCGGCAGGCGCGTCGGGAAAAGGGGGTCCGACGTGAAGGGATGCATTTCGCACATCCACGGCCGACAGGGTCGTGCCGCAAGGCGCGTCGTCGGCATCCTGTTCGCAACGGCGGCCGCCTGGCCCTCGGTGGCCGTGGCGCAGACCGGTCCGCTCGCGCCGACCCGCGAGGAGCTTGAGCGGCGGGCGCCGCCGTCGGCCGCGCCGAGCGCGCGGATCGAGATTGAGGGCGGCCTGGAACGCGAACCGTGCGCGCTCGACAATCCCGAATTCGCCGACGTTCGCTTCACCCTGCGCGATGTCACCTTCACGGGTCTCGACGCCATCGACAGTGGTCTCGTTCGCCCGGCCTATGCCGACCTCGTCGGGCGTGAACACAAGGTTTCGGTCGTGTGCGACGTGCGCGACCGCGCGGCGTCCCTGCTGCGCGAGGCCGGCTATATTGTTGCCGTGCAAGTGCCCGAGCAAAGCATTGCCGAGGGGCGCCTGCGCCTCGACGTCACGCTCGCCAAGCTGACCGAGGTCCGGGTTCGCGGCGACGCCGGCAATGCCGAAAAGCTGATCGCTTCCTACCTTGAGCGGCTGACCGAACGGCCCGTGTTCAACCGCAACGATGCCGAGCGCTACCTGCTGCTGGCCAGCGACCTTCCCGGCTACACCGCGCGCCTCGCCCTTCGACCCGCCGGGCGTGCCCCCGGCGAAGTGGTTGGCGAGGTCACGGTGACCCGCCAGCCCTTCGCGCTCGATGCCAACGTCCAGAATTATGGCTCGAAGGAATTGGGCCGGTTCGGCGGACAGGTCCGCGCGCAATTCTTCGGCCTGACGGGGATGGGTGACGTCACCAGCCTCTCCTTCTTCTCCACTGCCGACTTCCGCGAGCAGAAGACGCTCCAGGCCACGCACGACTTCCGCCTCGGCGGCGAAGGCCTGACGGTCCTCTCCTCGCTCGGCTACACCTGGGCGCGGCCTGACATCGACGGTCGCGACACGATCCGCGCGCGTACCCTCGTCGGCTCGCTCGCTCTCTCCTACCCGTTCGTGCGCAGCCAGGGATCGACCCTGCGCGGCACGGGCGGGCTCGACTTCGTCAACCAGACGGTTCGCCAATCGGGCGACGCCATCAACCGCGACCGGCTGCGCATCCTGTTCGCGCGCCTGAATTGGGACGCGCTCAGCCTCGATTTCTCGAAGCCCGGCTATTCGTTTCTCGAGCCGCGCTGGCGGACCGGGGCCTCGCTCGAGTTTCGCCACGGGGTCGGCATCTTCGGCGCGACCAACCGCTGCGGCACCAGCTGCGTCGTCAGCGGCGGAATCCCGCTCAGCGTCGATGGAGCGGACCCGACGGCGGGGCTCGTCCGCGCGTCGCTCTACGGCGAAATCCGGCCGGCGCCCAAGATCACGCTCGCGGCCAACCTGCGCGGGCAATATGCATCCAAGACGCTAGCCGCCTTCGAGCAGTTCGCCGCCGGCAACTACACGGTCGGACGCGGCTATGACCCGGGCACGTTGCTCGGCGACCGCGGCATCGGCGCGCAGTTCGAGGTGCGCTTCGGCAGCACCATCCCAACCGCCGCTAACAAGATCGCGGCTGAGCCTTTCGTGTTTTTCGACGTCGCCCGGGTCGGCAACGACAATGGCGATTTCCTGCCGCGCGGCCAGCGCAGTCTCACTTCGATCGGCGGCGGGCTTCGCGCCACGCTGGCCGGTTTCGGGATCGAGACGACGCTCGCCGTGCCGCTTGAACGTACCGGCTTCCAAGACCGGAAGCCGGACCCGCGCCTGCTGTTCTCGATCAGCAAGCGCCTGTTCCCGTGGGGCCCGTAAGCGCCCCCACGGCGCAACGTGATCGTTCGGATCGTCCAGGGCGAGCCAACCCCCAGGAGCGTCCCGGACGTAGGAGGAGGCCAATGGGCAAGGCTGCACGATGGGCATTCGCCCTCGCTGCCGCTTCGCCGGCGTGGGCGCTTGGCGCCGCGCCGGGATCGATCGCGACCAAGAACAGCTTCCGCATCGGCGGTGGCCCGAACAGCGTCGTCTGCCTCGCGCAGTCGATGGCGTCGGACCCGTCGCTGACGAACATGTTCGATCGCGGCTATTCGATCATCTGCCGGGATGCCTCGGTGCCGATCGGCCTCCTCCACACTATTCGCCTCGACGGGCGCGACGACCCCGCCCAGCGGCTCGCGCGGCTGCGGGCCGAGCGGGCGACCTGCGCGGCGCCCAAGACCGAGACGGTGACGGACATCGGCGCGGTCGAGGTGCTCGAATGCACACTCGTCTCCAACCCCGCCGTGCCCTATCGGGTCGTGCAAAAGCGGACGGACCGTTATTTCTACAGCGCCGAGGGCCTCGGCGGCTACGATAGCGCGCTGAAGATCGGGCTGCGCAGCCTCGTCACCGACCAACCGGTCAAGGGCGAGGTCGATGTCGCGCTGACCGGCGCGGGCGATCCGGCCGCTTTCGCCCGGGTCCAGGCCGGTACGCTCGACCGCGCCCGCGCGCTGGCCGAGGCCTACCGCCGCAACAACAGCGGCGCCTATGCCGAGAGCGCCGAATTCTTCTCCGCCGTCACCCGCGGCGAACTGGGCCGCGCCGCGCAGGTCGAGGCGCTGACCAACGAGGCCCTGCAGAAGTCGAACCTCGGCCATTATGCCGAAGCGGACGAACTGCTGGCGCGGGCCGGCGCGATGCTCGGCAACGATCCCCTGGTCGCGCGCCAGCTGCGCAACTATCGCGCGATGCACCTGCTCAACCAGGGCCGCGCGGAAGAAGCGCTGGCCGAGCTCGACAAGCCGTTGCCCGACATGGCCGAGCTTCCGGTTCCCGCCATCCGCCAACTGACCATCGACAAGTCGATCGCCGCGCGGCTCAACGCCGACAGTGCCGCGACCGAACAGATCGGCGACGGCGAGGCCGCGCTCCAGCTCGAGGAAAAAGTGCAGATCCTCGAGGCGCAGGTCGACCTCCTGCGCGGACCGGCCCACCGACTGCTCGGCGACCTCGCCAAGGCGGCCGACCATCTGAAGGCCGCCGACGCGCGCCTCGCCGGGGTGCGCGGGGGCCGTCTCCCCGCGATCATCTGGATGCGCTCGCAGGTCGAGGGCGAGATGGGCGCGATCGAGGAAGCCGCCGGCCGCCATGCCGAGGCGGCGGCGCATTATCGCAACAGCGTGACCGCGCTCCAGATCGATTACCCCGGCTCGGCCGTGCTGCAAAGCGCGCGCGGGCGCCTCGCCGGCTATTTCCTCCGACGCGGACAGACCGCTGAAGCGACGGGAATCTACCGCGAGATCATTGCCGCCAACATCGGCTTTTCCAACGCGACCCCGGCGCTTTCGCGGCTGCTCGCGCCCTATGCCGAGCTGCTTTTGACCCGCGGCACGGAAGCGGCGGCGGTGAGCGAGCTCTTCACTACCGCGCAGGTGATGCTCCGCCCCGGCGTCGCGCAGACGCAGGCCATCCTCGCGCGCGAGCTCAGCAGCAACAGCGACGAGGCCTCGCGCCTGTTCCGCCAGTCGGTCACCCTGACCCGCCAGATCGAGCAGGCCCGCGCTGAGCTCGCGCGGATGGAGCTTGCCGGGCAGGTCGCCGGTCCCGCGCCGGCGGGGTCGCGCGCCCTCCTCGAAGCGCAGGTCGCCGAGTTCCAGCGCGACCAGGTTGCGACGCAGGCCAGCCTCGCGGCCTTCCCGCAATATCGCGCGATCGCCAGCGACGTCCTGCCGCTCGACGAACTGCGCGCCGCGCTTCGACCCGGGGAAGGCTATTACAAGCTGACGGTCATCGACAGCCTAGTCTTCGCCATCCTCGTCACGCCCGAGAAGGCCCGCGCCTTCCGGCTGGAGGCAACCGCGAGCGAACTCGACGACCTCGTCGATCGTCTGCGAATGTCGACCGTCGAGCGCGACGGGGCGATTGACCCGTTCGACATCGGCCTCGCGCGCCAGCTCTACGTCAAGCTGTTCGGCCCGGTCGACGCCGAGGTCGGAGCGCTCAAGAACCTCGTGTTCGAGCCCGACGGCGCGATGATGCGGCTGACGCCCAACCTGCTCGTGCGCGACCAGGCCAGCGTCGATACCTATGTCCGGCGGATTTCGACGCCCGGCGGCGATCCTTACGACTATACGGGCGTGAAGTGGCTCGGCCGCGACCTCGACATCTCGATCGCGGTCGCCCCGCGGGCGTTCCGCGACGTCCGCGCCGCCACCGCCTCGCGCGCCGCCCGCCCCTATCTCGGCCTCGGCACCAACGCTCCCGCGCCGGCACGCATGACGGCCGCCAGCGCGACTGACCTTAATTGCGATCCGCCGGCGTCCGCGTGGAACCGGCCGATTGCGCCCGACGAGCTGCGCATTGCCCGCTCCCTCCTCGGCGGGGCATCGCAGGTCGTCACCGGCGCCGCCTTCACCGACAGCGACATAAAGGGCCGCGACGACCTCAAGGATTATCGAGTGCTGCATTTCGCGACGCACGGCCTCGTCACCCCGGCCAACCCCAATTGCGCCGCGCAGCCGGCCCTGCTCACCAGCTTCGGCAACCAGGAGAGCGACGGCCTCCTGACCTTCCGCGAGATTTTCGACCTCCGCCTCGATGCCGACCTCGTCATCCTGTCGGCGTGCGACACCGCGTCGGCGGCCAGCGCGACCGCAACCCGGGCGGCCGGGCTGGGAACGGGTGGCGGCATGGCACTCGATGGGCTGGTGCGCGCCTTCGTCGGCGCCGGCGGTCGGACGATCGTCGCCAGCCACTGGCCGGTACCGGACGACTATAAGGCGACCGAGCGGCTGGTGTCCGGCCTGTTCGGCGCGCCGCCGGGGACCTCGATCACCGCCGCCCTTCGCCGCTCGCAGCGCGGGCTGATGGACGACAAGGCGACCTCCCACCCTTATTACTGGGCGGCGTTCGCGGTGATCGGCGACGGGCAGCAGGCGGTACGCCCGGTGCCGGCGCAACGGGTCGCCGCCCGCTAGGCCGTTTCGCTACGGATGTAGGGCCGCCGCCAGCGGAGTGGCGGTTCCTCGACCAGCTTCCAGACCAATGCGCCGAGCGCCATCATCGCGCCGAAAAACAGCACGGCCCACGGCAGCGCGAGCCAGTAGCTGCCGATCGGCATGATCTGCTGGTGCACGACCAGCGCGGCTTCGCGCACGAAGAAGAAGTGCAGCAGGTAGATCGAATAGCTGTACTGCCCGGCCTTGCGCAGCAGCCACAGGTCCTTGATCGGGTGACGGTCATACCAGGCAATCAGGACCGCGATGGTGACCCCCTCGATCGCGGGGATGACGCACCACCAGCCGTCCGGCAGGTCGCCATAATAGCCGCCGTTGAATCCGAACCAGGCATAGAACCCCCAAAGTCCCGCCAGCCCGGCCAGGGCGACCCGGCCGGAAATGAGGTCGCGGGCGCGGTAGGCGGCGATCCCGCACACGAACTGGTCAATGCGACCGACGATGGTGAGGTAAGCGAGGTGGTGCATGTCGACGCCTTGCGCCCACAGCAGAACGCGAAGGCCGATGCTGACCGCCAACATTCCCGCGGCCCAGCGCCAGTCGCGCCGCAGCGCCGCCAGCAGCAGTGGCAGGATCAGGTAGAAATGAAGCTCGGCGGTGACCGACCAGCCGCCGTTGGGCAGGATCGGCATTACCATGCCGCGAAACACGCCCAGCACGACTTCGATTGCCGGATAGCCGTTGACCCAGCCGTAGATCGCCATGGTCAGCAGCAACAGCGGGAAGAGCCGGATCGCGCGGTTCCAGAGGAAGCCGCGATAATCGATGCACTTGTCGCCGATCAGCTTGGCGAACAGATAACCGCTCAGCGTCATGAAAACCGCGACGCCGACATGGCCCTCGTCGAACGGGCCGAGCCACCAGTCCTGATTGAAGGGCACGGGAACGCCGTTCCACCAGTGGATGAAATGCCACGAGACGACCAGGAACGCGGCGAGCCCGCGCACATGGTCCAGCCCCGCGAAATATTGCCCCCCGCTCGACCGCATGGC
>CAZKCD010000022.1:0-13133 GCA_964551235.1 uncultured Sphingomonas sp. | reverse complement strand
GCCGAGAGCCCGGTCTACACCTCGCTGTGGGACCTCAAGGACGAGACCGAGATGGGGCATATCCAGCTCAGTCGCGCCGCCGACCTTGTACTCGTCTGCCCTGCCACTGCCGACCTGCTGGCGAAGATGGCCGCGGGTATTGCCGACGACCTGGCCACGACCCTCCTCCTCGCCACCGACAAGCCGGTGGTGGTGTGCCCGGCGATGAACGTGCGGATGTGGCTGCACCCCGCGACACAGGCCAATGTCGTGACCCTGCAGGCACGAGGGGTCACACTGCAGGCACCACATGAAGGCGAAATGGCCTGCGGCGAATTCGGGCCTGGACGATTGCCCGAACCCGTTGATATCATGGATTTTATCGCGCCCATGCTGGCCGAGCCGAAGGCACTCGCCCTGCCCGGTTCGCGGGCACTTTCGGGCAAGCATATCCTTGTCACCGCGGGGCCGACGCACGAGCCGATCGACCCGGTGCGGGTCATTGCCAACCGGTCGTCGGGCCGCCAAGGCTTCGCCATTGCCGCCGCCGCCGCGCGGGCGGGCGCGCGGGTGACCCTGGTCGCCGGGCCGGTCAGCCTGCCGACACCGGGCGGCGTGGTGCGGATCGACGTCGAAACCGCTCAGCAGATGAACGACGCGGTGATGGAGGCGCTACCCGCCGATGCCGCGATCCTCGTTGCCGCGGTCGCCGACTGGCGCGTCGCCAACCCGGCGCCCACCAAGATGAAGAAGGGCGGCGGCGCGCCCGTGCTGGAATTCGCGCCCAACCCGGACATCCTTAAGACCTTGGGCGACCATCCTGACCGCCCACGCCTACTCGTCGGTTTTGCCGCCGAGACCGACAACGTCATCGCCAACGCCAAGGACAAGCTGGCCTCCAAGAAGGCCGACTGGATCGTCGCCAACGACGTCAGCGGTGACGTCATGGGCGGCGCCAACAACCGCGTCCACCTGGTCAGCGCCGACGGCGTCGAGGACTGGCCCGATCAATCGAAGGACGCGGTGGCCACGCACATCATCACCCGCATCGCCGAGGAATTGAATTGACCATCCGCATCCAGATTTCGCGCTTGCCCCATGGCGAGGGCCTGCCCCTTCCCAGCTATGCGACGCCCGGCGCGGCGGGCATGGACGTGGTCGCCGCTGAGGACCTCGACCTCCAGCCCGGCCAGCGGCACGCGGTCGCGACCGGTTTCCGCGTCGCCATCCCCGAGGGCTATGAAATCCAGGTGCGGCCGCGGTCGGGCCTAGCGTTCAAACACGGCATCACGGTCCCCAACACGCCTGGCACCATCGACAGCGACTATCGCGGCGAATTGAAGGTCCTGCTGATCAACCATGGCGGGGAGCCCTTCCCCATCCGGCGCGGCGAGCGCATCGCGCAGCTGGTCCCCGCGGCCGTCACCCTGGCCGCGTTCGACGAGGTCGCCGAGCTGAACGAGACGGCGCGCGGCCATGGCGGTTTCGGCTCGACCGGCGGTCATGCCGCTCTCTGACGACGAACTCGATCGCTATGCGCGGCACCTGGTGCTGCCGCAGTTCGGCGGGCTTGGGCAGGAACGGCTGAAGGCCGCCAAGGTCGCGGTGATCGGCGCGGGCGGAATCGGCGCGGCGGTGATCCCGGCGCTGGCCGGCGCGGGTATCGGCGCGCTGACCATCGTCGATGCCGACCGGGTCGACCTATCCAACCTCCAGCGCCAGCCGCTTTACCGGTCGGCCGAGGTCGGGATGAGCAAGGTCCGGCTGGCCAGCGATTTCGTGCTGGCCCGCAACCCGCACGTGGCGGTCGCGACCATCGCCGAGCGGATCGACGCGTCCAACGCGGCGGCGATCCTGAACGGTCATGATCTTGTCATCGATGGCACCGATAACTTCGCCAGTCGCCTGGTGATCGGCGATGCGTGCGTCGCCGCCGGCTTGCCTCTCCTGTCGGCGGCGGCGCAGCAGTTCCAGGGGCAGGTCGCGCTGCTGACCGCCCGCCCTTGCTATCGCTGCTTCGTCGGCGACGCGTTCGACGCCGACGATTGCGACACCTGCGCGGAACTGGGCGTCCTGGGCGCGGTGACGGGCCTGGTCGGCAACCATGCGGCGCTGATGGCGATCCGCTTCCTCGCCGGCATGGCCGACGATCGCGGGCAATTGCACGTTTTCGACGGCATGGCCCTCACATGGCGCACGGTCCGCCTGCTGGCGGATCCGCACTGTCGGACCTGCGGCCAGCCCTAGGGCGTTACGCCTTCTTCTTCGCGGCCTTCTTCGCCGGCGCCTTGCGGGCGGTCTTTTTCTTCGTCGCGGGGCCCTTGGCGGCCTTGGCGTCGATGAGGGCGACCGCTTCGTCGAGCGTCACCGCCTTGGGATCGGCGCTCTTGGGCAAAGTGGCGTGGATCGTGCCGTCGGAGACGTACGGGCCGAAGCGCCCTTCGAGCACCTTCAGTTCCTTGCCGCTTTCCGGGTGCGCGCCGAGAACCGCGAGCGGTTCGCGCGTCGCGCCGCGTCGCCCGCCGCCGCTGGCCGCCTCGGCCAGCTTGACGACCGCGGCATTCATACCCGTCTCGAACACTTCGGCGGTGGACTTCAGGCGGGCATACTTGCCGTCGTGGGCGAGGTAAGGACCGTAGCGGCCGATCGACGCGGTGATCATCGCGCCGGTTTCCGGGTGGGCACCGATCTCGCGCGGGAGCGACAGGAGGTTCTCGGCCATCTCGAGCGTGAGGTCGGCCTGCGGCACGTCCTTGGGCAGCGAGGCGCGCTTGCCGTCGCGCTCGAGATACGGGCCGAAGCGCCCGACCTTGAGTTCGATGCCGTTGCCAAGCTCGGCCGGGCCTTCGCTGGCGGCTTCCTCACCCTGGCCGAAGCGGCGGGTATATTTGCAGTCCGGATAGTTGGAGCAGGCGACGAAGGCGCCGTAGCGGCCGCCGCGCAGCCCGAGCCGGCCAGTGTCGCACAGCGGGCAGAGGCGCGGGTCGCTGCCGTCGCCCTTGTCCGGAAAAAGATAGGGTTCGAGGAATTCGTCGAGCGCGGCGGTGACTTCCGACGGCTTCGACTCCATCACCTCGCCCGCCTTGGGCTTGAAGTCCTTCCAGAAATTCTCGAGCAATTTCAGCCAGTCGAGACGACCACCGGAGACGTCGTCGAGCTCTTCCTCAAGCGCGGCCGTGTAGTCGTAGCTGACGTAGCGCTCGAAGAAGCGTTCGAGGAAGGCGGTCACGAGGCGGCCGCTCTCCTCCGGCAGGAAGCGGTTCTTGTCGAGCCGCACATATTCGCGGTCCTTCAACGTCTGGAGCGTCGCGGCGTAGGTCGACGGACGGCCGATGCCCAGTTCCTCGAGACGCTTGACCAGCGAGGCCTCCGAATAGCGCGGCGGCGGCTGGGTGAAGTGCTGGGTCGCCTCGACGCCGGTCTTGGCCGGGGCATCGCCGGTGCGCAGCGCGGGCATGCGGCCGGATTCGTCGTCCTGCGGGTCGTCCCGCCCTTCGTCGTAGAGCGCCATGAAGCCGGGGAAGAGCACGACCTGACCCGTAGCGCGCAGCGTTGCGCGGCCGGCCCCGTCGGTCAGTTCGACGGTAGTGCGTTCGAGGCGCGCGGAGGCCATCTGGCTGGCGAGCGCGCGGTTGTAGACGAGCGCGTAGAGGCGACCATGGTCGCCCGAGCCAGCGCGGTCCTTGCGGAAATCGGTCGGGCGGATCGCTTCATGCGCTTCCTGCGCATTCTTCGCCTTGCTGCTGTAATGACGCGGTTTATCGGGCAGGTAGCCGGCGTCGTAGCGGTCGGCGACGGCCTTTCGCGCGGCGCTGATCGCCTCGCCCGCCATCTGCACGCCGTCGGTCCGCATGTAGGTGATTAGCCCGTCCTCGTAGAGCGACTGGGCGAGGCGCATCGTGTGGCTGGCGGAAAAGCCCAGCTTGCGCGCGGCCTCCTGCTGCAGCGTCGAGGTGGTGAAGGGAGGCGGCGGGTTTTTCGAGAGCGGCTTGGTCTCGACCGAGCCGACCGTGAAGCGGCCGTCCTCGACGACCTTCTTGGCCGCATCGGCGCTTCCCTTGTCGCCGATGGTCAGGCGCTCGATCTTCGCGCCGTCGAGTTGGACGAGGCGTGCGGTGAACGGGGTGCCGTCGGCCTCGAAGGTCGCTGCGACCTGCCAATATTCCTGCGCGCGGAACAGTTCGATCTCGCGCTCGCGGTCAACGATGAGGCGCAGCGCGACCGACTGGACGCGCCCGGCCGACTTGGCGCCGGGCAGCTTGCGCCAGAGGATCGGCGAAAGGGTGAAGCCGACGAGGTAATCGAGTGCGCGGCGCGCCTTGTAGGCGTCGATCAAATCCTCATCGAGGCCGCGCGGATTGGCCATCGCCTCGGTCACCGCCGACTTGGTGATGGCGTTGAAGGTGACGCGCTTAACATCCTGCGGCAGCGCCTTTTTCTTGGCGAGCACTTCCTGCACGTGCCAGCTGATCGCCTCGCCCTCGCGGTCGGGGTCGGTGGCGAGGATGAGCGTGTCGGCGCCCTTGGCGGCATCGGCGATGGCTTTCAACTGCTTCGCCTTGTCCGGGTAGGTTTCCCAGTCCATCGCGAAATCTTCGTCCGGGTTCACCGAGCCGTCCTTGGGCGGCAGGTCGCGGACGTGGCCGTAGCTGGCCAGCACCCGGTGACCGGGGCCGAGATAAGATTCGATGGTCTTGGCCTTGGCGGGCGATTCGACGACGACGAGTTTCAAGCGGGACGTTCCTTACACACGTATACGCGCGATTGTCGGGTCGCCGGCGGGTCCGTCAAGCGGGCACGGACGGCGCCAGGGCCTTGGGATAGATTGCCGACATGCGTCCCCGCCTGCCCCAGATCAGATCGGGTAGAGCGACTAGCGCGGCGACGTTCTGGCCGAAACGGGCGATCAGCTCAGCTGGGCATAGGTCACCGGACCAATGCCTTGGGAACGAACCGAGCGCACGCGCGCCTCGATAACTGAGATCAATCGGTCGTCCTGCCCACTTTCGGCTCCGTCCCCTTGAGCAGCCGCCCAATATTCTCGTGGTGGCGCCAGATGACGAGCAATGCGAAACCGAGCAACATGAAGAAATTGCCGTTCCCGGCAATGAAGGCGGTAAGCGGCGCGCTGGCCGCGGCGGCCATGCCCGCGACCGACGAGATGCGCAGCAGAGCGAGCAGGCCGATCCAGACGAGGGCATAGACGAGCGCCGCGACCGGCAGCAGCGGGACGAGAATGCCAAGAAAAGTGGCGACGCCCTTGCCGCCACGGAACTTGAGCCACACCGGAAAGAGATGGCCGACGAGCGCGCCGGCGGCGGCATATTGGACCGCGTCGGGCCAGAAACGCTGGGCAAGCATGACGGCGACCGCCCCCTTCAGCGCATCGAGAAAGAGGGTGAAGGCCGCCAGCCCCTTCGACCCGGTGCGCAGCACGTTGGTCGCGCCGATATTGCCCGAGCCAATGGCGCGGATGTCGCCCTTGCCCGTCAGCCGAGTGAGAACGAGGCCGAACGGGATGGAGCCTAGAAGGTAGCCGACGAGGAGGGCGATGGCAGCGGTCGAGGTCATTGCCCGCCTTGCTAGCACAGCATGGTCGCCGCGCAATGTTGCCCTTTTCCACGGGCCGCCCTAGCGCATCGGGCAATGCAACCCGACGCCCCCCTCCTCTTCTTCGATTCCGGTGTCGGCGGGCTGTCGGTGCTGGGGCCGACGCGGGCGCTGCTGCCGGACGCTCCCATCGTCTATGCGGCGGACAGCGCGGGCTACCCTTACGGCACCAAGAGCGAGGACGAACTGGCGGCGCGCGTTCCCGCGCTGCTGGGCCGCCTGGTCGAGCGTTTCCGCCCGCGCCTCGCGGTCATTGCCTGCAACACCGCCAGCACAATCGCGCTCGACCATGCCCGCGCGGCGCTGGACCTGCCGGTGGTCGGCACCGTGCCGGCGATCAAGCCCGCCGCCGAACGCTCGAAGAACCGCGTGATCGGCGTGCTGGGGACCGAGGCGACGGTGCGCCAGCCCTATGTCGACGACCTTGCGGCGCGCTTCGCCGCCGACTGCACCGTCGTCCGCCATGGCAGTGCCGCGCTGGTCGACCTGGCTGAGGCCAAATTGCGCGGCGAGGCGATCGACACCGACGCGGTCCGCGCGGCGATCGCGCCGCTGCTCGAAGTGCCGGGCCTCGACGTCCTCGTCCTGTCCTGCACGCATTTCCCGCTGCTGGCGGACGAGATCGCCGCAGTCGCGCCCGGCGTGCTGCAGGTCGATGGCGGCCCCGGGATCGCGCGGCGGGTGGCCCACCTGACGCGCGGCCAGGCCTGGCCCGCCGCGCCGACGCCGGGAATCGCGGTGTTCACGGGGACGGTGCCGGATGGCTTGGCCCCCGCGCTGGCCCGTTTCGGGCTGGAGCGATTGCAGTCGCTGTAGAAGGCGCCACGCGAGCGATTGGAAATCGCGCCATTTTTGGCTAAGGGCGCGCGCAAGCGAGGATTCCATTGGATTACGACAGCATCTTCAAGGCCGCCATCGACCGGCTGCACGATGAAGGGCGCTATCGCGTCTTCATCGACATCCTGCGCACGAAAGGGAAATACCCCAGCGCCCAATGCTTCCACGGTCACAACGGCCCCAAGCCGATCACCGTCTGGTGCTCCAACGACTACCTGTGCATGGGCCAGCATCCCGTCGTCATCGAGGCGATGGAGAATGCGCTGCACGAGGTCGGCGCCGGATCAGGCGGCACGCGCAACATCGGCGGCAACACCCACCTCCACGTCCAGCTGGAGCGCGAGCTCGCCGACCTGCACGGCAAGGAAACCGCGCTGCTGTTCACCTCGGGCTACGTCTCGAACGAGGCGACGCTGTCGACGCTGGGCAAGCTGCTTCCGGGCTGCGTGATCCTGAGCGATTCGCTCAATCACGCCTCGATGATCGCGGGCATCAAGAATTCGGGCTGCGAGAAGCGCGTCTTCCTGCACAACGACCTCGACAACCTCGAGGATCACCTGAAGTCGATTCCCGCCGAGACGCCCAAGATCATCGCCTTCGAAAGCGTCTATTCGATGGACGGCGACGTCGCGCCGATCGCCGAAATCTGCGACCTCGCGGACAAATATGGCGCGCTGACCTACCTCGACGAGGTCCATGCGGTGGGCATGTACGGCGAACGCGGCGGCGGAATTTCGGAGCGCGACGGCGTGGCCAGTCGCGTAACCATCATCGAGGGCACGCTGGGCAAGGCCTTTGGCGTGATGGGCGGCTATGTCGCGGCGGACCAGCAGATCGTCGATTGCATCCGCAGCTACGCGCCCGGCTTCATCTTCACCACCTCGCTGTCGCCGGTGCTGGTCGCGGGCGCGCTGGCGTCGGTCAAGCACCTCAAGCAGTCGGGCGAGGAGCGCGACGCGCAGCAGGCGGCGGCGGCGACGCTCAAGGCCAAGTTCCGCGACGTCGGACTGCCGGTGATGGACAGCGTCACGCACATCGTGCCGCTGCTGGTCGGCTGCCCGGTCAAGGCCAAGGCGATCAGCGACATATTGCTCGCCGAGTATGGGCTTTACGTCCAGCCGATCAACTTCCCGACCGTGCCGCGCGGGACCGAGCGGCTGCGCTTCACGCCGGGCCCGCACCATGATGCGGCGATGATGGACGAGTTGACGGACGCGCTGGTCGAGATCTGGGACCGATTGGAACTTGCCGCGGTGAAGGCCGCCTGATCGGGCCGGCGGATGGACGAGGCCAACCCCGACTTCCGCCACGAAACGCCGGACGCATTGCAGGCAATGCTCGACGACGATCCTACGCTTCGAGCCAAGTGGGACGGACTGACCGAGCTGGGGCGCAATGAGTGGATCTGCTGGGCCATTTCACCCAAGCAGGAAGCGACGCGGACCAAGCATTTGGAGCGGCTGCACGAGGAAGTCGTGGCGGGAAAGCGTCGGCCGTGTTGCTGGCCGGGCTGCCCGCACCGACGTGCCTCCGCTCGAAAATACCTTCCGGGATGATTCTTCAGATCGCGCGGTAGACCGACAGGGCCGTTAGCGCCGCCAGTCCCATCGACAGGTGGAAACGCAGGCGGATCCACCAGTCCGGCACCAGCGCGCGTACCTTCAGCAGGGCGTCGGCGAGCGGCGAGAGGGCGATGAGGCTCGCGAGAATCAGCGTCGCCAAGACCGGGCCAATGACGACCGCCGCGCCGAGGAGCGCGAAACATAGCAGCGACGGCAGGACGCCCAGCACCAACAAGGTCGTGCTTGGTCGCTCCTCGCGCAGCGCGAACGCCCACCAGCAGCCGCCGAGGAACGAGAAGATCAGCCCGGCGTAAAAGGGCACCATGCCGGCAAGGACCGGCGGATGGGTACCGAACCAGAGCTTGTCGACAACCAGCAGCGCGGCGGGCGGCAACAGGCCCGAATAGCCGAGCCAGGCGACGTTGGACGGCATCTTGGACGCTTCGCTCATGACCCGTGATGTAGGCCGGCAAAGACGGCTCGTGAAGATGTGGCGCGGGGTGGCGAATCTTCGCGCGCTGCCCTAGAGGGCGGGCATGCGCATCGCCCTTTCCGCTGATCATGCCGGTGTCGACCTGAAGGACGCGCTCGCCGCGTGGCTGCGCGAGGACGGGCACGAGGTCGCCGACCTCGGCACCAACGGCCACGAAAGCGTCGATTACCCCGATTACGGGGCGCGGCTGGCCAAGGCTGTCGCCGCGGGCGAGGCGGAGCGCGGGATCGCGGTGTGCGGCTCGGGGATCGGCATCTCGATCGCCATCAACCGCAACCCGGCCTGCCGCTGCGCCCTCGTCAACGAGCCGCTGAGCGCCACCCTTGCCCGCCAGCATAACGACGCCAACGTTCTGGCGCTCGGCGGACGCCTGACCGGCATCGAGCTGGCCAAGGCCTGCGTGACTGCGTTTCTCACCACCGACTTCCTTGGCGGGCGCCACCAGCGCCGCGTCGACATGCTTGGAGACTGCTGACATGGCGACCATCGCCGATCGCCCCGCCGATCTGACCGACGTCCAGCCGCTGGGCTTCTTCACCGAGGCCCTGGGCGCCGCCGACCCCGCCGTGGCCGCGGCCATCGCCGCCGAGCTGGAGCGCGAGCAGACGCAGATCGAGCTGATCGCGTCGGAGAATATCGTCTCCAAGGCGGTGCTCGAGGCGCAGGGCTCGGTCTTCACCAACAAATATGCCGAGGGCTATCCGGGCCGCCGCTACTACCAGGGCTGCCACCCGTCGGACTCGGTCGAGCAACTGGCGATCGACCGTGCCAAGCAATTGTTCGGCTGCGGCTTCGCCAACGTCCAGCCGCACAGCGGCGCGCAGGCCAATGGCGCGGTGTTCCTCGCCCTTCTCCAGCCCGGCGACACGATCCTCGGCATGAGCCTCGACGCGGGCGGTCACCTCACCCACGGCGCACCGCCGGCGCAGTCGGGCAAGTGGTTCAACGCCATCCAGTACGGCGTGCGCGCCGACGATCACCTCGTCGATTTCGATCAGGTCGAAGCGCTGGCCAAGGAGCATCGGCCCAAGCTGATCATCGCCGGCGGCAGCGCCTACCCGCGCCACCTCGACTTCGCCAAATTCCGCGCGATCGCCGACAGCGTCGGCGCGTACCTGATGGTTGACATGGCGCATTTCGCCGGCCTCGTCGCGGGGGGCGAACATCCGACGCCCTTCGGCCACGCGCACGTCGTCACCACCACGACCCACAAGACGCTGCGCGGCCCGCGCGGCGGCATGGTGCTGACCGATGACGAGGCGATCGCCAAGAAGATCAACTCGGCGGTCTTCCCGGGCTTGCAGGGCGGCCCGCTGATGCACGTCATCGCCGCCAAGGCGGTCGCGTTTGGCGAGGCGCTGGAGCCGGGCTTCAAGACCTACGCCCGGGCGGTCATCAAGAATGCGCAGACGCTGGCGGGCCGCCTCAAGGAGCGCGGCGCCGACCTCGTCGCGGGCGGCACCGACACGCACCTGGCGCTGGTCGACCTGCGCCCGCTCGGCATCACCGGCAAGGACGCCGACGAAGCGCTCGAGCGGGCCGGCATCACCTGCAACAAGAACGGCGTGCCGTTCGACCCGCTGCCGCCGATGAAGACCAGCGGCATCCGCGTTGGCAGCCCGGCGGGCACCACCCGCGGCTTCGGCGAAGACGAATTCCGCGCCATCGCCGACATGGTCGCCGACGTGCTCGACGGGGTCGCCAAGACCGACGGCGTGGGCGATCCGGCGGTCGAGCAGGCGGTCAACGAACGGGTGCGCGCGCTCTGCGCCCGCTTCCCGATCTACAAGGGATAGACGTTGCGCTGCCCCTTCTGTGCCCACGAGAATAGCCAGGTAAAGGATTCGCGGCCGAGCGAGGACGGCGCGTCGATCCGCCGTCGCCGCCAGTGCGAGGGCTGCGGCGCGCGCTTCACGACCTTCGAACGCGTGCAGTTGCGCGACCTCGTGGTCGTCAAGAAGGACGGCAAGCGCCAGCCCTTCGACCGCGCAAAGCTGGAACGCGCGATCGGCCATGCCGCGCGCAAGCGCGACGTCAGCGCCGACAAGATCGAGCAGATGGTCACCGGTATCCAGCGCCAGCTGGAAACGCGCGGCGACGAGATTTCGTCGAGCGAGATCGGCGAGGCGGTGATGAACGGGCTGAAGACGCTCGACCACGTCGCCTACATCCGCTTCGCCAGCATCTATCGCGACTTTTCGGATCCGGCCGACTTCGCTGAATTCGCCGACAAGGTGGAGCGGGAGTCGGTGCCGCCCGGCCAGGACAAGCTGCTGTGAGCGGTTCGCCGCCGCCGGTCATCGTCCTCGTCCGTCCGCAGCTTGGCCAGAATATCGGCAAGGCGGCGCGGGCGATGCTCAATTTCGGCCTGACCGAAATGCGGCTGGTCGCGCCGCGCGACGGCTGGCCCAATCCCGAAGCCGGGCCTGCCGCGAGCGGCGCCGACGTCGTACTTGAGAAGGCGCAGGTATTCGAGACGGTCGCCGAGGCGCTGGCGGATTGCAGCCTGGTGTTCGCCTCCACCGTGCGCCGCCGCGACCTCGTCATGCCGGTGGTCGGACCGGAGGAGATGGCGGGGCAGATAAGGGGCGACGCGGGCCGCAGCGCGATCCTGTTCGGGCCGGAGCGGTCGGGGCTGGAGAGCAGCGACGTGGCGCTGGCGACGAGCATCGTCACGGTGCCGATCAATCCGGAATTTGGGAGCCTGAACCTCGCCCAGGCGGTGATCCTGCTGGCCTATGAATGGTCGCGCGGCGCGAACCTGGTCCAGCCGACGCGGCGCGAGGACGAGGAGCCGCGCGCGCCGATGGCCGAGCTGGAAAGCCTGATCGGCCACGTCGACCGCGAGCTGGAGGACGCCGGCTATTATTATCCGCCCGACCGGACCGAGGCGACGCGCCTCACCTTCCGCACCCTGCTGACCAAGGCGGGCTGGTCGAGCCGCGAGCTGAAGGCGATGCACGGCATGGTCCGCGCACTGGCGGAGAAACGGCGGCGCTAGCCGCGGATCGCGTCGAACCGTTCGAGTTCGTGGGCGATCGACTGCTCCATCAATTCTTCCCAGACGCGCTCCAGCCGGTCGGCGGGCAGGCCGAGGCGGGTCGCTTCCGCACGGACCTTGGCGTGGACGTCGGCCTTGCGCCATTCGTCGCGGACGGCGCCGCGGTCCGGCTTGATCCGCGCGGCGGCGTCCATGTAGCCGAAACGGCGCTGGAGCAACGCGACGAGCGCCCGGTCGACCGCGTCGACGCCTTCGCGAACCTCGGTCATGGTAGTGCACTCGTCGGGGGCGATCGTGTCGGTCATGGGCCCGCCTATGCCACGTGCGTGCGCCGCTGCAAGTCCAAGCGAAGGCGCGTCCATTTGGCGATTAACCCAGATTAGGATAGATTTCGCTCCCGAAGGAGAAGCCCATGATCGAATCCCTGGTCCTTTCCCTAGCCGTCGCGGCGAGCAACCCGACCCTGGCCCCGCCCGTGCCGACCGCCAAGCAGCCGACGCTCTACTGCCGCGAGATCATCTCGGGCGCCTCGGCGAGCCAGTCGCTGAAGATCTGCCGCACCAAGGCGCAATGGCAGCGGCACGACAGCTGCAACGGCAGCGTGACGCGTTATTGCGAGGCGAAGCGCAAGGCCATTCCGGCCGGCGCGACCCTCGGCGGCCAGACCGCCTTCGCGTTGAGCGAGGACAGCCGGATCGTATGCCGCGTGATGTCGATCACCGGCACGCGCGTGCGCCAGTCGAACATCTGCCTGCCCAAGCGCGAATGGGACCGCATGTGGCAGGACGCCTCGCGCAACGCGTTCAAGGCGCAGGACTGGTCGAAGCTGGTCGGGCCGGACCAGTAAGTCTTGACCTTCGGCGCGCTCCGGCCTAGGGGCGCGCCACGCAATTGATCCCGCACGTCCGGTGAAGTGGGTATCGCGTCCAGCGTCTGGCTGGACGGTGCGGTCCGGACTTTTTCGTCGGCCCGTCCGACAGCAAATTGGAGAAGAACCATGTCGAAGCGCACCAGCGCCAAGTACAAGCTCGACCGCCGCATGGGCGAAAACGTCTTCGGTCGCCCGAAGAGCCCGGTCAACCGCCGCGAATATGGCCCCGGCCAGCACGGCCAGCGCCGCAAGGGCAAGATGTCGGACTTCGGCATCCAGCTTCGCGCCAAGCAGAAGCTCAAGGGCTATTACGGCGACGTCACCGAAAAGCAGTTCAAGCGCACCTTCCAGGAAGCGTCGCGCATGAAGGGCGACGCCAGCCAGAACCTGATCGGCCTGCTCGAGCGTCGCCTCGACATGATCGTCTACCGCGCCAAGTTCGCGCCGACGATCTGGGCGGCCCGCCAGCTGGTCAGCCACGGCCACATCCGCGTCAATGGCGTGAAGTGCAACATCGCCTCGCGTCGCATCGACCTGAACGACGTCATCGAACTGGGCCCGAAGGCCAAGGAAATGGCGCTGGTGATGGAAGCGCAGGCGCTGGCCGAGCGCGACATCCCCGACTACGTCTCGCCGGACGGCAACGACAAGGTGACCTTCACCCGCGTGCCGACGCTCGACGAAGTGCCCTACCCGGTCCGCATGGAACCGAACTTGGTCGTCGAATTCTATTCGCGCTAACCGGTTTTCGAGCGAGAAAATGGGGCGGTCCGGAAACGG